>NZ_JBBNJY010000008.1:0-91804 GCF_040093295.1 Ruminococcoides bili | reverse complement strand
TATGTGAAAGATAAAGGTTTTGTCAGCGCCGAAGCCTTGTGGATAGGTGCAGAACTTATTGATAAAAATGGAAATGTTGTCCTTGTTGAACAGCTTTACCGAGAAAACTTAGGTGATGAATCGGTTAAGGTTTATAACTTTCAGGTCGATGATTATCATACATATTTTGTCAGTGAGTATTGCATTTTGGTTCATAATGCAGGCGACTTGTATGCAAGAGGTAAATATAGAAAGTCAACGCACGAAAAAATGAAAGCGGAAGCCCCTAGAGATGCTGATGGTAATATGATATGTCCGACTTGTGGTAAAAAAATTCCAGAAACTATTACCCAAAATGGCAGAACACGTGTTGGGTATGATGGAGATCATTATCCGACAACTTGGAATGAGCGTGTACAAGAAATGAAGAAGTGGCCAACTGCTCCAACGAGAAAACAAGTTCTTGATATTTACAATCAAGATGTTAGAGCACAATGTCCCAATTGCAATCAAGGACATATGTTTGAAGGTGTTAAAGGAGATTTTGCAAAATGAATGTAGGAGAGTTATTACTAGACCATTACGAACATTTTTTAGGTGACTATATTGGTGCAGATGTTTATAGTAATGGGGAGCAAGAAATTCAGATACTAGGTTTTCCTAAAGTGATTGAAAATAGTATGGTATTTATCACGTTAGGAGTATCAAAGTATTCTGATATGATAAACAATCAGTGTGAGATTGCTTTGGCTGTGGACGAAAGTTACGATGAATGTGCTGAAGTGTTAGCAAATGCAGTTTTCTATATCTTATCAAATAGAATGAATTTTGGAAAAGGTATTCTTATTGAGGGCGTAGAAAATATTAATGCTAGTTTTGCAGAGAAATACAATAAAACAGCTTTGTATTTTACAAATGTGTTTGTACTACCGGAAAACTTTGCTTTTGTAAATGATGTATGCTGTATTTATATGTGTCTCTTTGTTTCTAAAGATGAAGCTGAATTTATCAAGAAATATGGTAGCGAAAAATTTGAAGACCTTCTAGAAAATAGTGATGTTGATGTTATTGATTTAAAGCGAAAATCTGTTTTATAAAAAAATTGAAAACGCCTTATTAATACAGTGGCTTTTTGAATATGTTCTTAACTTGTAGACAATAACAGAAAAATACATTTAGTTGCTCAAATAATCCGTGAATACTTGCATGACGAAACAGTTAAGGTTTATAATTTTAAAGTAGAAGATTACCATACTTATTTTGTAGGTGACAGTAGTTTACTTGTACATAATGCGGAATACTCCCCAACAAAGCCTCGTTATGGTGAGAGAAGAATTTCTGATGAAGAATACGATGAACTTAGATCACAGACACCGTCGCGCAAAGTAAGGCAGAAAGTTAATGAAAATAACATAATTGGAGCGGATGATCCTGCTATACATGGAAAGAAAATAGAGGGATCTTTAGAGGCTGATCATATAGTATCTATGGATAAAATAACCAAAATTGAGAACTTTGATAAGCTTTCTACAGAAAATAAGCTTAAAGTGTTGAATTATGAAGATAATTTTACTGGTTTGAGCAAATCGGCAAACGCTTCAAAAGGTGCAAAGTCATATAGTGAATGGACACTATATAAAAAGGAAAATATTCCAATTTCACAAGAATATAGAACTAAAATGATGGTGAAAGAGTCTATTTTAGAACCTATATTACAGGGAATGATAGATGAACTTGCAGGAAAGTAAGGAGTGAGCGTTTTGATGGATAAATTGGATTTTTTAAATAAATATAGGGATAATGTAGAACTGGTATCTATTAATGATGTGGATTCTTTTATTACCAACGAGTGGAAAAATGTTTTTAAGGAAGAAACACAAAACAAACGCGTCAAAAATACAATTAGTATTTGGAAAAAACATTGTGAAAAAGAATTAAGAAACACTATTAATTACTTATCCGAACACCTAATAGATGTCAGTCTGATTAAAACATCATATGGCATATCTGTTATTTATGAATTAATAATGATGGATGGCAGTATTGATTATTATGAAGGACTTTTACCTATTCATGATTATGAAAAAGAACTTTTTATTTGGAATAGTATTCCAGAGTCGTTGAAGTCTTTTTACAGTTTCGTTCATAATGGATTTTATTATTATGCCAGCCAAAATATGGGCATATTACCCGTTCAAAAAGTTACCTGTATGAATGATTATGATTGGGGAATCATTGAGGATTTAAAATTAGATATTCTGTTTAGTATGAAATCGACCTATATTTTCTTTGAAACCGGAATGGGCGGATATGTTTTACTCGATATGCAAAATTATGGTGATGAAAATTCAATTGTGTGGTTTTCAAGGAAAAAACCTATATATAATAAAAATTTCTGGGATATTGTAGATGAATGGATTGTAATGGGATTTAACTAACTATTGTATGTTGGTATGCTGAAAATACCTGTATATCCAAAACTTATTTTAAATTTGCATTTGAATTTTTAAAAATGAAATTTTGGAAAGTATTGCCAACGGAGGTTCGTTCCTAGAAGGTTTCGAAGATGGAGCACTCTCAGGCGCAATAAGCGGTGCAATCGGCGGAGCGGCTTTTGCTGGACTTGGACAGTTAGGTGCAGTTGCCGGTAAAGGAATTAAATGTATGTCCGGCTTTGGTAAATTTATCAAAGGAACAGCATCAGTAACAAAGGTAATGAGTACTGCTATGGGCGGATTTGATACAATAGCGCTTGTTGATAAAGCTTTTGGAAACGGTGATATTGCCACATTGAATGCCAAATTACACGAAAGCAAAGCGTATAACATTTTCCAAACAGGTGTAACAGCAACCGCCGTATTTACAGGTGGTATGCCGACATTTAAAATTATTGATTTCAAAATATTGCGTTTTAAATTATTTATATCATTTTAATTTTAGTGAAGGAGTGATAAGATGGAAATTTCTATTGATGTATTGATAGCAGATTCTCGTCTTGCCTTTGTACAAGGCAGATATAATGAGTCATTAAAACTTGCAGACGAGGCACTCAAAGTTGATGAAAATAATTCTGATGCTCATCAATGTGCAGGTAATGCGTATATGTCTAAACAGGATTATGATAACGCAATAGAGCATTACAAAATTGCAGTTGAAAATGATGCTGATAATGGTGATCGGTATTTTAACCTTGGTTACGCATATGCCACATCTAATCAACCGGTTAAAGCATTAGAAATGTTCGCAAAGGCTGATGAAATTGGTTGTTCACCTAATGTGGTGGGACAGCTATACAAAATAATGGGTATGCTTTGTTTCGATCTTCACAGGTACAATGATGCAATAATAAACTTAATAAAATCTGAAAAAGTTGTCGGCATAGATATGGATGTACTTCAACGTAAGGCTTTAAGTTACAGTATGAGCGGTCAAACATCAAACGGTATAGAAGTAGCTAATCAAATGAAGTTGCTTGCTCCGACAGAGTATTTGGGATACAGAATTGCTTTTAATATTCTTTTGCAAGAGGAAAGGCTTGAGGAAGCAGAAAAAGAACTTGACCGTGCCGAACGTTTTGCAAAACCTGTAAAAGAACTGTTTTTTGATTGGGTTGCTTATGAAAACGCTCGTTATGAACTTGACGGTGATAAGGAACATCTTTATTTGGCAATAGATAAAATTTTTGAAGGATTATGTGTGGTTGAGCCGGAAGTCAATAGTATTGTTGACAGTTATATCAATGCAGCTGAAATATATATTCAACTCGAAAATTCAAATATGGCATTGAAGTGTATCAATGCGGCTGAAAATCCAATCAATTCATTTAATGAAGGGTTTTCAGTAAAACAGTTGACTGAGTTAGAAACAAAACCTGTAGTAAAACCGGGTCAACGAGAAATTGATATTGCTGTTGAAACTGTAAGACGCAAGTATGGTGAACAGAAAATTGAAAGATATGGCAGAGAAATGGCGGCAAAGGCAAGGCGTAACTCACCGGATCTTGAAAAAAATATGACACCGATAGCTCAAAATCATGAATCTGATTATAGCAAGTTAGATGTCGATGTGAATCCTGTTTATTCTCAGGAAAAAACAGAACATATTTATCGTTTATATGTGGCAGCTTATACAATTGTTAAAGATAATGAACACATTAAAGTGTATGCATCAAAACTCGCTAACAGTTCTGATCCTCAGAGTAAATATATCGGTAAATACAGCCTTATTAAAGCGTTAAAGGATGAAGGCTATCCTAAGGCTGATGAAGAATACAGAGATTTTCTTACATACTTAAGAAACGAAATGATTAAAGATCCTACGGACCTCTTAGTACTTACATTCCGCATACAATGTCATATAGATCTCGGAGAATTTGAAGAAGCTGAAAAGCTTGCAGACTTATTGTCCGATGAAATGCGTAAACCAATCTTAGAGCAGATAAAAACTGCGCAAAGTGGAGGTGAAGCATAGTGGCTACATATTTATCCAAAGACCTTGTGGTTGATGAAGAAAAATTCAATACTGCTGCACAAGATATGCGTGCATTAAAAGAACGCACCAATAAATTAAAAGAAAAACTCAGTACTATGTATGAGGAACTTGCAGGAGCAATGGATACCGAAGCAGGGCATGAGGCTCAGCTTGAGGCTAAAAATGTTTTATTAAAACCAATAGAAAATATGTCACTTGTAGTTAACCATATATCCGATACACTCGATACAGTTATTGGTAATGGTTATTACAAGGATGTATTTACAGGTTTTGAAAATTTAAGTCATTTATTTTAGGAGGTAAATATTTATGGCAAATATGGGTTCAACCGGTACGGTTAACATCACAAAGGCAATGATGGATGCTGCTATTAAAGCAGTGGACGATTATCAGAGTCAGGTAACAGGAATTAACAGTGAGCTTCAATCTGAAATTGACGGACTTATTCCAAGCAGTTTTTCGGGTGCAGCAGCTAATGGTTTTAAGGCTTTTTACGATACAAGTATTCTTCCAAATGTTACTGATAATCTTACAAAAATGCTTGACTCACTCAAAGAAATTTGTAACACAATAAAAATGCAAATTCCCGGTGATGATCAGGGTGTTGATGATCAGCTTGGTCAGGGTAACCAGAACTCTGGCAGTGCACAGGGTTAAGTAATTATATTTAACGGAGGTATTATATTATGGCAGATTGTAGAATTGTTAATCAGAATGTAGCCTCATCGGTAACAAATATTGATAATTTGGCTACTAAATATGCTAACGCAGGAACTGAATTTGAAACAGCTTTTAAGGCAGCTATCGCCGAAATGGAAGGCGATTCCAAAGATGCTTTGATTGAGCTTTTTGATAAAAGTTATAAAGAATTTGTAACAAGTTTGGAAGCAGGTCTTCCGGCAATGATTAAAGGAATGTCAAGTCTTCTCGAAGGAAATCGTGACAATTTTGAAAAAGTTGACGCACAGATTGCTGAAAGTATTAGAGGCGGCGGACAGGGCTGAGTATTCGGCTTATATGTGGCTCTGTTTGTTAAATTACAAATAGAGCCGCATTTGTTATGTAAGGGATGTGATTTTGGTGGCATTTAAAATTTTATCGCAGGACGAAATTCAGAAATTAACTTCAGTAGAAAGAAAAAATTACGAACAGTTGTATGCTGAATATCAAGAACGTGAAGCTTTTGTCAACCGTCTTGAAAGGCAGAGAAAAGTGAAAGTACCACGTTTCAAAATCAAAAAAAGATATATGAAAAACTTTTTGATTCCTCAAAATTATAACAAGAGGTTTGGAGTATTTGAAGCTGATATTTCTGAGTTTAGCAGTAATATTTTAAATGCAACTAATTGTGTGAATAAAACACTTTCCAAATATAAAAAAGTTGATTTTGTAAACAAGCATAGTGTTACATTACCTGATATACCAAATGTCGGATTAAAATTTACTAATAAAAAAATCAATAGATTTTATGTTTCAAAGCCCAATAAAGTAGTTAGCATTAATCCAAAGAACATAAACTGTGAATTTTCAGATGTACAGTTGAATTTAAAAGAATCTTATGTAGCTACTCCATCTTTGAAAAATGTTCAGATTGGTAAATTAGAGTTAATTAAGACAAATGGTGTTTTCATAGCAACGGCACAGATACCATCAGTAAAAATTCAAAATAATATAACTAAGAAATTACCTTTGGTTTTTACAAATGTACCGGATGAAATTAACACTGATTTTGTTCCAATGAAATTACAAGTATTACCATATATCCATGTTAGTAAATCTTATCTTACTAAAAAAAGTATTAAAACTTATAAGATGACTGATTTACCAAAAAGCGAGATAAACTTTCCCAAAGTATCTTTAAATAGAAAACCTATTAATATTGAGATAAATTCGTCGGAGGTAATTATACCTACATCTAAAGTTGAAAATTATAAATTAAAACCGGTTAATATAACTAAGCCAAAAACTACTTATATTGAGAATAATGTTAATGAATTTGAAAAGCCTGAAATGTCAAAAGTTATATTAAGTAGTGTAGTTATACCAAAAACAGCGAAAATTGTTGGAAAATGTACCACTTCTGAAAAATTAAATCAAGTTAAGGTTAAAAGTATTGACTCACCTACAATAAGTTTTAGTATTAGTGAGCCAAAAATAGAACTTTCGCATGGTGTAGTAGTTAATCCGCCTAAAATAAATTTTGAATATAAAAATTCTATTCACAGGGCATAGGGTAAATGATATGAAAAACAATGAAATTTTAGTTTCTGTAAAATTTAATATAAAAAATAGAGTGCGAACATTGTCTTTTCTTGTAGTAAAAGATATTACTTTAAAAGAATTTATTCAAGGCGTATATTACGGACTTAAAAACTTTAATCCGGATGAAAGTATAGGCGCCGATACAACTCTTAGCATACAGGATTGTTTTCAGGCATTTGAACAATATATCAAAACTCATTGTGAGTTGTTGATTCTTTACACTATCATGGGTGAATACTCTAAAGTCGATATTACAGAACAATCAATGGATGTACTTGATCAACAAAAGAAGGTCAAAAACAATTACGATTTGTCATTGAGTAGCCTTGGAATTGTTACATCAAGTGAGTTTTTTATTACTGATAATGATATGGTTACAAATGTACCACAGCTGTTTGATAAGGGCGACAGAGAAAAAACATATATACTCCGTGATAATAATACTTTGGAATATAACATAAGTACCAGAAGGCTTAATGTAATTGAACCTACAGTAATAGATATTCTTCCAGCAGGTGACATGCCTACAAAGGCTAAGGGTAGTTTATTAGATACTATTGCTCCGCCATTAATTACCGGTTTAGGAATGGTTGGCATACGCTTTTTTATCAGTCAGTTTTCAAGCAATTCAGGGCTTAATGATTCTATGTTGGCAATGACTATTGCAATGCCGTTTATGTCAGCGGTGACTTCTCTTTATAATCGAAGAAAACAATCAAAAGATTATAAACAGTCTGTTAGTGAATGGAAAGAAAAATATGAAAATTATATTAATGAAACTATAATTAAAAAGAAAATTGTAAAATGGCAAAAGGATGAAATTGTTTATCTAAATAAAGCTTATCCCAGAATGTGTACATTATTTAATCAAACAGGCGAGATTTCCACTGCAATTTTTGCACGTTCACAAAATGACAATGACTTTATGAGAGTAACGCTTGGTGAATCGGATGAAATAAAGCCATCATTTCAAATTAAAGCAGAGCAAAAAGATGACATATTTTATGATGTGCGTTATAAGCTCCATCCGCCCAAGAAAGGAGAAGATGAGTGTCCCTATATTACAATTGAAATACCGCCGAAACATAAAAATAAAAAAGGATATCAACAAACAACAGAAGAAATGAAAAATCAATTTCTCCTTACAGAGTTACCTTATATATTTTCAACCACACAGGAAACTATAGGAGAAAATGGAGAAAAAGAAATTACAGGATTTAAATTTTTAAGAGATTCATCGGCAAAAGCAGAAAAACCACCTTTACTTGTCGATCTCAAAAATATCGGTACATTGGGCGTAATTTCTAAAAATGATGATGTGTCGTTGAATTTCATCAGACATTTAGCTTTTGAACTTTCTTTTTACCATTCTCCCGAGGATGTTCAGTTGGTATTCTTTTTTAATAAAGAAAAAGATATCGAGAAACAGAGTGACATAATAAACGACTATATGTTTCTTCCGCACGCTAATGAATTATTTGATGGTTTATCTCAATTTGTGTTCGATGAAAAAAGTGCAGGCGA
This sequence comes from Ruminococcoides bili, assembly GCF_040093295.1. NCBI lineage: Bacteria > Bacillati > Bacillota > Clostridia > Eubacteriales > Oscillospiraceae > Ruminococcoides > Ruminococcoides bili. Next base: position 83,548 of record NZ_JBBNJY010000008.1, on the reverse strand, counting down.
AGTGTATAGCCAGTTACAAAGTATAATTTCGGAACGAGTAAAATCCAATAGTTCAGATGAGCCGGACAGTAATTCTTTGTCTGAAAAAGTAACACAGATTATTTGTTTTGTGTTAGATGATTATGATATTAAGGAAAAAGCTTTTTCAAAATATATTCCTGAAGCACCTAAAGAAGGAGAAAACTATGAAAATTCTTTAGGCTTAACATTTGTGTTTATTCAAAAAGAAAAAGGTATGTTGCCCAAATATTGCGGCAGTATTGTTGAACTTGATGAAACTATTCATCGTATAAGCAACAGGTATAATCTTTTAAGCCACGAAACTCTTAGTAAATTAGCTCGTGGTAAAGATTCATCAACCACAACGGATGACATAATTGAATATACAAATTTTACAAATGATTACATATTTAATAACGGAACAAAGGAACATCCAAATTCAGAATTTGACATTGCTTTCAGACGATTAAGTTCTATTTACTATACTAGAATAGCTGAAAACGGTAAAGTTCCTTCATTAGTAACTCTTTTTGAATTATTTGAAGATATTTATAAATTAAATAATGAGCAAATACAGACAGATGAATTAACAAATATAATATGTAAAAACTGGTCTGATGTTCAAAATAATGATGTTACTCGTAATATGAAGGTTGCTGTCGGTAAAAATGAACATGGGATAACTTATCTGGATCTTCATGAAAATGCTGATGGTCCACATATGCTTGTCGCCGGTACGACAGGTTCCGGTAAATCTGAAACAATAATTACATATCTTATCGGACTTTGTGTAAAGTATTCTCCATCCGATCTCAATCTAATGCTTGTTGATATGAAGGGTGGAGGATTTTCTGAACGCTTGGGTAAATTACCTCATTGTGTGGGCACGGTTACGAATACTGCAGGCGAAAGCCAAGGAATTTCTGCAGTGTATATGCTTAAACGATTTTTGGAATCGCTTAATGCCGAAGTGAAAAATCGTCAAATAATACTTTCAGATCTTGATGTTGATAATGCGGACGCATATATCCGTACTTATAGAAAAATAAAGAAAATTCATGAATTGAAATCCAATCCAAACGAAAGATCAAAGTATGAAGAATTGATACAAGAAATTCGTGATGGTAAAAAAGAAAAGCAAATCAGATATATTGACGGTGACATAAGCAAACTAAAACCACTTTCACATCTTATACTGGTTGTCGATGAATTTACCGAATTGAAAAGATTTTCAAGTGAATCTAATGATATAGATTTTATTGCCGAAATTACTACTATTGCACGAATTGGCAGAACACTTGGATTACATATTATATTGGTGTCACAGAACATTGAGGGTGCTATAAATGATGATATTCGTGTAAACACAAAATCAAAGATATGTCTAAAAGTAGCAACTAAGCAGGCATCAAAAGAAATGTTGGGTACTACAGATGCAGCGGCTGCAACTATGCCTGGGCATGGTAGGGCATATATTTTAGTTGGAACCGGTAGCAGATATGAGTATTTCCAGTCTGCTTATACGGGTGCAAATAAAAATACAGACATAAAACCGGCTACAAAGATGACTTATGTAACAAATACAGGTGAATTTATTAGTGACTTTTATGATTCAACAAAACATAATGATGTGCTTAAAGCAAAAAATAAAAAACTTAGCTTTGGTATTACGCAATTAGAGTATGTTGTTGAGAAAATCATTGAAATAACAAGTCAAAAGACATCGAATGGTACGAATAAATACGATGTACCGGAAAAAATATTTCTTGAACCATTACCTGTTTTACTTTCGGATGACAACGATGAATTTAATGAATGGAATGAGGTGTGATAGACTTTGAATAATGGATTTGAAATGTGCTCTTTGGGCAGATATGATATACCAAATAAGCAAAAGCAATCGAATTTTAAAGTTGATCTCGTTAATTCAAATATTGCAGTTTTTGGTTCGGCTATGTCAGGTAAAACCAATTTTTTAAAGTTGTTAATCAACTGTCTTCATAAAAGAAGTAATATATATAATGAGCAAATATTTATTCTTGATTTTGGAGGAGCATTAAGAGATTACAAAGATATGCCATTGGTTTCAGCTTATTTTGATAATACCAGTGAAGAATATGTAAAGCGTGTTTTTGTTATTTTAGAATCAATTTTAAAGCAAAACATTAAAGATCTTGGCAGCTATAATTTTAGTGTCGGAAGAAAAAATAATTTACCACATACAACATTTATTATTGATAATTTAAATGCTTTTATAGGTGAAAACAGATACTCTGCATATCACGAGAAATTTGGCAGAATTTGTCGTGATGGTAGATCTCGTGGTATTTCAGTAGTTTTTACTGCTTCAGATACGAAAGGAATTTCAAACTATTTGCTTTCATTTGAACAGAAAATAGCATTAAATTTTGCTCCTGATAAATGTTCAGAAATATTTGGTTCTAAAGTTGAAAGCCTTGGTAACATACAAGGAAGAGGATATGCGAATGTAACTGAAAGACCTGATGATATTATAGGTACTTTTAATCTAAATGCACCTTATGAAGTTCAGATATTAAAGTGTTCTGACATAAATGATGAAGATTCGGTTTTTATGAGAAAGTTAAAAGAAAAATTTGCTTATGATGAATCTTCATTTGAATATAGAAAACAGGTTCAAAAATACAAAACATTTCCACAGGAACTTCTTTTTGAGGATTTTGTTAATTTAAGACAACCTCTGGATGCTACAGATAGGGTTTTGTCATCTAATAATGTTGAAGTTGGGTTGGACTATGTAGAGTTTAAACCAATAAATGTTGATTTTTCAGATTCAAGAGTGGTTGCAATTTATGGTAAAAAAGAATTTGGTAAAACAAATCTTCTTAGATTGTTGTTGCGAAATCTGAAAAACAATAAGAAAAATTCAAGGTTTGTCTTTTTTGATGACGGCAGAAAGCAATTAAAAGTTTTTTATGATGAGTTTTCTGAAACATTTGACTGTGATTATATTTCTGAGTATGAGCAAATTCCTATAAACTTTGTTAATGGCAGAATGAAAAAGAGAAAGCTTTCGCCTATGCAACAGTTTTATAAAATATTGCATGAAAAATATATGAGTCTGTACAACGATTATGATAATGATTTACTTTATCAGATTTATGGAATTGATGATATTGATTTTACGGTAGAGGATTTACCTAGAGGTGCAGATAAAGCAGACGGAACACCAACTGTGTTTGTAATACAAAGTAAATCAATTTATCTTAATACAAAGATGAATTCTGATTTTATACATTATTTTTTGCAGGAATTAATAGACGTTGCAGATGAAAATGATTATATTTTTATTTTTACAGATGTAAAGAAAATAACAGATGCAGAGGTAAATGCATTGTTTAACAGTACCTTAAAAACAGTTTTCCTGCTTGACAATATCGCAGAATTTGCAAGCGAGCGTGGATCTAAAACTGTATTTGGTGATATGGATCAAAAGAATCTAAAAGAAGAATATGCAAAATGTGAAATTGGTGACGGCTATTTCTATAATGTCGAAGCTGATTTATTAAAAAAAGCAAAGTTTATAAAAACTGAGTAAGGAGATTATTATGTCTGACAATAATTCAAGCGGTAAATTTGTTTCAGCAGATACTACGAAAATTGCAAACTTTGAAAAGCAAAGTGCTGAGGTTATTACAGAATTTGCCACTATAAAAAACGAGTTTAACAGGATAAATAAGGAATTACTTGCTTCTTGGAAAGGTGTAGGAGCAGATGCTTATAGTACTGAAATAGCTCATATTTTAGAAAAAATCGGCAGTGTTGAAGATGTTCTTAAAGCAATAAATGAAAGTGCCGTAAAAGATATTAGAGATTCATATAGTCAGGTCGATGATGAATTGGGAGAATTTAATAGAAATCCTAATTCCGGAACGGAGGAGTAAAATGGTTGATCTTACAGATGCTCAGTTTGCCTGTAACCAAACGAATTCAACATCAAATAATGTCTTTCTTAAAAAATTAAATTCAAATGACCCTGATACTATATTTAACAAAGTAATAATGGAATTTAATGAGGAAGAAAATGATGACTAAAGGTATTATTAAAGGTTCTGAATTTAATTACATAATAGATACATCATACGGGCTGTCATCTGATGGTTATATTGCTACAGGTACTGAAAGTATTGTTTACAAAGGACTTAAAATTTCACATTCCGGAGATATAGTGTTGTCTTGTGTGCTTAAATTTAAGTATAAATCCCTCCTGATTGGAGCTGAGGGTGGTGTAAGTAGGGTTGTTAATGTGTATGACCGATTTAGAACACATGATTTAAAAATTTTTGATGAACTCCAGGATTGCCGTTCGGTTGTTAGAATTTTCGATGTCATAGAAGACTTAGGCGATTTTTCACTAACGGATACACATGTCGAAGAAGGCAGGAAGTCTATTTCTATTAACCGTGAAAAGTTTTTTTGTGTTGTTGAAGAGTATGTTGACGGTTGGTCGCTGGAAGAATACTGTCGAGATTATTATTGGAAACTTACTGAAACAGTTGATGTTGGTAATAATTTAAAAAAGAAAAATTCTTTTCATCAGTTTTCAAATGACAAGAAGCTTAGAATGCTCAAAAGTTACAGCAACGATTACGAAGAATTGATTCGTTATCAAAGTGATATGTTTGACTTTATGTTAAATCTTTGTGATATCTTGGAATATATTACGGATCAAAAGCATATTTTACACCTTGATATTAAACCGGATAATATTATGGTTACGCGTTATGGCAAGGAACTTGTTTTAATTGATTTTGGTCGTTCTGAACATATTGATATAGAAACAAAGTCGGTCAAAAGTAATCTTGGTGAAGCTGATTATAATAAAGAGCAAAGTATAACCCGTATGTATCAGTATGGTACATTGGGATATGCTGCTCCTGAATGTTATGTGAACGCATCAAACGGTTCTGTGTTTCCTTTTAATGATGATAATTTTGAAAAGGGCAGAATGAGTATAGAAAGTGATATTTTTTCTTTTGGAGCTACTTTTTGGGAATGCTTGAATGTATTTGAGTTATATACAGGTAATACGGAATTTGCTAAAGATAAAAGTTTAGGAGGTTCTTACGATTATTACCGACATAATATTATGAATGATGATGCTTATTGTGATAGAGATTTATCATTAACATCTGCTCATTATCACGAAAAATTAGAAAATATAATTAAGAAATGTACCCGCAGAAGAGAAAAAGGTTTTCTTGAGAGCCCATTGTATTACCATGATTATAAAACTCTGCATGATGATATTATAAACGCAAAAGAATCTGCTCCATCTATAATGAAATCAGAAAATATAAAGGTTAGAAATTCATTTGGTGTAGTTGGTGTTATGGCAGGTTTGTTTTGCGTTATTCTGCTTGTTTGTGGATTTTTAAAGATGACAGGCAGTTATTTTGCAGAGCGTAAAATGGATAATATTATTGAAAATTACAACCCAACCAAGATTGAGTGGCTTGAAAATGCTGCCGCTGAACAGATGAAATCTTCAATTGAATCGGAAAAACAAAATATTTATAACAAAGTATTTGAATTTTTGAGTAAGGAAGGCGATACGCTAAATTATTCGGAAACTGTTGTTTTGGTTAATTTACTTACACAAATGAATAATACCAAATTTATAAATGATTCTGTAGATCAGATGTTATTGTCAGTTGACCAAAAGGAGTTGAGCTCTTGTATTGAAAATACAGTTACAGGGCTTCCAAATTGTAGTAGCGACGGATATAAAATAGCTGTTCAAATTTATAATGCGCAGAAAAGGCAAAACTTGTTGGAATGTTATAATATGCTTGTCGATAATACTGATAATAAAAACTTAAACAGACTGGTCAGTAGATTAGCACAGGATTTAAATCATGATGAACAAATAAACAGTATTGCCGAGCAAGAACTTAAATCGGATTCAAATTACACATTATTGACAGAATATGAAACTGATATGAAACTATCTGAATTAAAAAATACAATTAAACAAACACTTAATAATATAAGTGCTTTTGGAAATGTGAATGGAGTGTTGAGTAATGAATCTAATTAATAGAATCAAAGTGGGATGGAAAAACGAAGAATTTAGTAAGATTAGAAAATACATAAGAAAACCTGCTTATATTACTTTTGCGATTGCAGGTTCGATAATGACTCTTGCTATTATATTTTTGTTTGCAATTGGTAAATTAGAAGATATCATTGTTTCAATGGATATTAGATATAATTCTCCCATCTTTATTACTCTTGCTGTGATAGTTTTGTCAGTTCAGGTAGGTGCGACTTTTTACGGAGTTTTTTTAAGTCTTAGAAAATACAGACGCCCCGGAGGCAAAGGAATAGTAAATGTTTCATATAATAAGGGAACTTCGTTTAATGCCCTATCTAAAACTTTGGATAATAAATAGGAATACATATTGGTTTGGAGGAGATTTTTATTGACTACAAAAGTATATAAAATATTTTTAGCAATAAGTATTGCTTGTTTTGCGTTGTCTTCAGTATCTGTTATGCTTATTTTAGCAGACAATATTAAAGAATCTTTAAAGCCACTGATTATAAGTACAATTTTTTGGGGTGGTTTAATTATAGGATTAATTTTTACTTTTTTAATAGGGAAATATAGAAAAAATGAAAAATATAAAATACATAAATATCCCGGAATCTTTTGCTTTATGAAAAATAAGAATGCAACTATTTGTGACATTGTATGGCTACTAAGTATAGTTTTATTCTTATTGTTTAGTGCAATATTAGGACAGCATAATGTATTTTCGATAATGATGCTTGCGTTAGCATTACTATTGAGTTATCTTCATTCAGTTTTCAACGGCAATAATTATGCTTTTATAGTAAAGAGAGGTAAAAGAAAATGAGTGTATTAAAGAAATCTACGGCATTATTTTTGTCAATTGTAATTGTTATATGTTCAATGTTGATGAACATAGGCACGGTTTTGGCAGCAGAAAGAAATGAATCATCATCAGTTTTAGATGATGATGAAATTAATGATTTCTCTGTACCTGAACTTAATGTTACGGTGGATGACGAAAATAAATGGACTAATGATATAAATAAACTTAAGATTACTGCTCCTGTCAGTACTGAAATATATTATAAGACAAGTACGGATAAGCTTGACGATTGGGGTAATTATACAGATTCTGATGCGTTTGTGTGGGATGGGGATGAATCGGAAAATTTGCCTCAAGGCTCTTATTATATAAAGTTTTGGGCAAAATATCCTGGTGAATCAAATCCTGTCAATGACAGTGTTGAAGCTGTGCATTTTATGTATGATACTGAGGGCCCTTCAGCTTTTAAAATTAAAGAAACAAAAATAGGTAATGATTATTGTCTTGTTGCCGACGAAGATATAACTGATCTTTCAGGTGTTCGAGATATTCATTATTTTATAGATAATAACAGCGAGGGTGTTTATGTAGAGAAGATTGAGCTTGATGGGGATAAAAAAGTTAATTTTAAAATTCCTTTAGATTTAAAAATGCAGAGTCACAGTATTAAAATTGAGTTAAGCGACAATTTAGGAAATAAAACAACTGTATCATCTGAAAAGATTGACGATGCTGATATTCCAAAAATAAATGGTTTTCAGGTTGTAAATATTTCTGATGAAACAGAAACAAAGCTTGAAAGCAGGGAGTTTTATGTAAAAACTAATGATGACGGTGAAGAGGAAAAGAGTGAATATACTTATATTGGTGATAAATCGTATTTAAAACTCAATATTATTGAAATGAATCTTAAAAATGTAGAACTTAGTATTAAGATAAATAATAATCAATATAAATTAAATGTTGAAAACAATAAACTTGCTCCACCGGTTGGTATAAAAAAAGAAGAAAATTGGTATTATATTTCATTTAATGAATTATATGGTCGGTTAAAAAATGAAAAACAATTAACTGAATTAACCGATTTTGCTATACAATCAATATCAGTGACAGCTTTTGATGAAGTAAACCATCAAAGTGATACCCTTATTCTTGAGGAGAATGGAAAAATCAAAACCTTTTTCTATGATTCTTTTGGCAGCGGAGATGTAAAAATAGAACAAAATAGAACTGAAACGCCGGTTATAACTGAAAAGGATGAATATTATTTTTCTAAGTTGCACGTCAAATTTAAATTAAGTGATGATATAGGCATTGCAAGCTATATTATTACTGTAAAAGAAAATGATGATGCCAAAATTGATACCAAAGCAGATAAAGAAAATATTGTTAAAAAAGATGGTAATCATATTCTTCCGTCAACGGAGGAAACAACCGAAGAATTGGTGTTTACTAAAGATGGTAAGTATGAGATTAATGTAACTGTTACTGACCTTAGCGGAAATAAAAAAACTTTTAGTAAAGTCTACTATGTTGATACTACTGCACCTAATATTGTTGAAATGAAGTACGAAGTTAAGAATGGCTTACTTAACTATGTTACTTTTGGAATCTTTGGTGTACCTCGTGTGGAAATTTCAATTAATGTTAATGATAAAGGTTGCGGTGTTGACCCAAATGAAGTTAAGCTCTATTGGAATAATAAATCTTATGATGCAACAGTAGATGAAAATACATACACATTTTGTCTCGATAGTTCCGGAAAGGGAACACCATACATTACAATAAAAGATTTCTTGGGAAATGAAAGAAAATATAACTTTAAAACTATAAATGATTATAGTGAAAATCTACCAGATGAATTTTTAGATGAAATTAATGCAGATGATAGTAGTGGTGCTACACTTGTATTAGAAAATGATGCTCCTTCGTATTCAATAACAGCTACAGGAAATTATAAAACTGACCTTAGTCAAAATGACGAAAATAATCAGAGTGAAAAAGGTCTTTATTTTGGCTTGCAAGATGACAGAATAGGCAAAAATAACCTTCATTTTACCATTTCAGACCAAGAAAATGATAATAAGTTCGGTTTAGCTTCTTACTATATTTGTATCAAAAAGATTAGTGAAGATGGTACGGAAAGCGAAGTGAAAAATATACCACCTAAGAATCTTACGCATCAAAATGAACCGATATTATCGGCGGAAGAAGACCTATATGTTGGCGATTTAGAAAGCGGTACCTATCGTATATGTGTTGAAGCAAAGGATATTGCAGGTAACGATGCAATCTTAGACGAAGATAATACTAATTTTAATTCTAATAACGGTGTATTCTATGTTGATAATGAAGCACCATCAATAAGTGAATCGAAATATACAGTGGAACCGTCTGTTCTTAATTATTTGTCATTTGGTATATTTGGCAATAAAGAGATTAATATATCAATAAAAGTTAATGATGATGGTAAAAGCGAAAATTCTTTTTCTTCAAAAGTTAAGGATGTTACTCTTAATTGGGGCGATATCTATAAACCTAAATCAGTAGTTGGCAATACATATACATTTGTTATAACCCCTAATTATTCAGACACCCCATATTTTACAGTAACTGACCAAATTGGTAATACGAATATTTATTATTTTTCTACTGAAAGTATAAAAACGTTAAAACAGGAGGGCGAACTTAACAACGAAAGCGGAATTAATTTAATGCTTGAAAATAACCCGCCTGAAATTAAGGTTGATGTTTTAACAGACTATGAGAAATACATAATTAACGGCAAAGTATGGTATGGTAACGATATAAAATATCAGGTGACAGCAAGTGATATAGCTTCTGAGAATAAGTACAATTCAGGTCTTGAGAGTGTCAAAACAGATGTCCTCAACAATTCAGAAGCGTTTTCTAATTATACGGAAACACAATTTAATAATATTGATTTCGGCAAGGAGTCATTTAATAAACAAGAAGCAAAATATATCTATGATATAAATAAAGAGGGATTGTACAAAATTACAGCTGATACTACCGACAATGCTCAAAATTCAAATTTGGATGTATTAGAATTCAACATTGATAAAAATAATCCTGAGATTACTATGTTTAAATTTGGAAATCAGGATGATAATAAACCCTTTTATAAACATTATTATGGATATTTCTTTAAAAAAGCCACACCATTGAAAGTATATGTTAATGACCCTGGAGTTTCATCCGGAATTAAAAATGTTGAAATTTATCTTAATAGTAATGATAAAAACGGCACAAGTAAAACAGAAATTACAGATGGAACATCACTAAAAACCGATTCAACAGGAACATATGCTGAAATCCTTATTCCAAATAATTTTAAAGGTACTGTAGCCGCCAAAGTTACAGATAATGTTGAACATACAACAGGTCTGATTAGTGCAGATGGTAGCGTGATTGAGGACGATTCATTACATAAATCAGTATCTTCTATTGATATTAAGGCAACTAATGATACTGATAAAGAAGATGCAAATGGTGCGCCTCTTTATAAAACCAGTATTCCATTGGTTGTTAGTGTTAGTGATACTCACTCAGGTATTTCAAAAATTGAATGGTCTGTTTCTAATGATAATAAGAACGGCATTATTTCAGTTGATTCTGACGGTAAATATATTAGCAATTCTTCTGATATTGTAATTAACAATAAATCAATCAAGACAGATCATAATCTTTTGACATCTATTGATTTTAATTTAGTAGTTGAGAGTAATACAAACGGTAATGAAGTAACAGTTAAATTAACTGACAATGCTGGTAATTCAGAGGTAAAAAGGGTTAAATACAGTATAGACACTACCGTTCCCAAAATTACTGCAGTGAAAAGTAATGTGAATTCTTCTAATGGAAATTACTATAATACAGCACAGACTGTAACTGTTACAATTACTGAACGAAATTTTAATCCTAAAGATGTGGAAGTTAATGTAAACGGCAATGTTCAAACTATAGATTGGGGACAAGATAATTTGCCCTCAGTAACTTCAGATAATCAAACACACATTGGTACATTTACACTTTCTGAAGATAATAGGTATGAATTTTCAATTAGATATGCTGATATGGCAGGTAATAGGGGTGATTCCTTTAGTGAACCTGAATTTGTAATTGACAGAACAAACCCTTCAATTAGTGACAACTTTGCTGATTTCGGATCCTTTGATGATAAAAATGTATTTTTTAACATAAAGGAAAAAGATAAGGCAACAGCAACAATCAATGTAGTAGAAACTAATTTTGTTGAAGAAGATATGCAGCTTAAAGTTTACTATAAGGAACCTGGAAGCAGTCATGAAGATAGTGGTTGGTCTGAATATCCGTTAATGGCCTCTTGGAATAAATTAGGTGATAATCATTCCATAACTATTCCTTTTACAGAAGATGGTGTATATAAAATTGATATGAATCCTGTCGATCGCGCTAATAATAAGGGCATTTTTGATGCGAATTCTTCATCACATACGGCGATATTTGAAGTTGATTTTACTGCACCTATTGTGTATGAAAGAAATAATGATATGGTAGAATCTGGTAGTACTAAGTTTAGTGATATTTATGATTTTAATCGCAGAAAAGATGAAAATCCAAATATTGTATTTATGGATACCAATATCGACAGAATTGAGTATAGTTTGAAAAAATATGTACCTAGCTATACTAATAAAAAAGAAATCGGCACTATAAAATATGAGGAATCAAAAGACACTATTCGAGAATTTGTCGATAATTCCGATGCTACGCATATGATTTACAAGTTGCAGGACTTTGACAAAGACGGAGTCTATTCAGTAAAAATGATTGCTTATGATAAAGCAGGAAACCCAAGTGTACTTAATGAAAATACATATACACGAATGGTAAATACAGATGTTCTTGCTTATATTGAAAACAGCGATAGCAAAAATAAAACGGGTTGGTATTCTTTTGAAGATGAAAACGGTCCTATAAGTAAACAACCAAGTAGTTTTTCTGATTTGAGCATAGTTGTTTTTTCAAGCAATTCTCAAAAAAACAGCGTGTGTTTGGTCGATAAGGACACTAATGAATCAACGGATACAAATATAACATCTGATTCAAAGAGTCTTTTTGATAAAGAAATGTATGGCACGAGTGTTTACCGATATACATTACCAGGTAGTTATTTTGCCAACAACTATACCGCTGATGCGGATACAAGTTTATACTTGAGAGTTGTTAATGGCGAGAATATTTTAGATCTTGGTGAGATGTATATTGATAATACTAAACCAACCTGTACTGTTCCGGAAAACTTCTCAGATTGGGGATGGTTTAGTGGTTCAGGAAATCAAACTATTTCATTTAATGATATAAGTGAAGTGCTTGATGAAGAAAAGACAGTAGCGTATGTAGATGGCAAAACATACAAAGTAAGTGATGTCAAAAATAATGATGTTCCGGGTCTGCACTATTCAAAATCGAAAAATCAGATCAAGTTGATTTTAAATGAAGGCAGTCATACGGTAGGTCTTTCATTGTTTGACAGAGCAGGTAATAATACTGTGATCAAAGAAGTGCATCACCTTGCTATAGGCAATTATAGATTATGGATTATAATTGGAATAGTGGCAGGCGTTGCGGTAATTACAGCAATTGTAATTTTTACATTCCTTGTATTTAAGCGTAGAAAAAACAATAAGAAGTAAAACTACACCTAATAGTCTTTAAAATTACTCCACAAATAAGCCTCCTATGGTAGTTGTTAAAAACTTTCATAGGAGGCTTTGCTATGTCGGAAAATATAGCTTTATACAACAATATGATAGTACAAAATAATTATCATATCAATGAATCAGCACAATTTACACCGTCTTAAACATATTCTGTTTTAGTGGTTGTGTGCCGAGAGTTTTTTCAACTTCTTTTCTTGCTTGTTCCAGTTCTTCGAGCCTTATCATTTCATCCTTGGCATCATCCAAACCAAGATGGGTATAGGTGTTCATCGTGACACCTATATCGGAATGTCCCATAAGGTATTGCAATGTTTTCGGATTCATTCTTGCCTTTGCCATATTTGAACAATAGGTATGTCTGCAAATGTGAGGGGTGATATTAGGCAGTTGCTCTCTGAAAATATCATTGTATCTCTTGACCGAGTGATTAAACCTATGCTCCCAATGCATTGCTACTTCTGGCATTCCTTTCGAATCTCTGAACAGAAAACCGCAATGTCCTGCAACCATAATTTCAGGAAGATTTGTGGGTCTGTTTTCAAGTATTCTTTTGAAGGCCTGATAAACATCTTCCGTCATAGGTAGTTTTCTTGTGCCGGCATTTGTTTTTGTTGATTCAATCACATACTCCATTTTTGAGGTTCTCTGCAACTGGTGGTCAATATTGATGATTCTGTTGTTCATATCAAGGTCATTTATCGTCAACCCACAAAATTCTGAAATTCTCAAACCAGTGTGAAAGAGAATGTAGAAGACATCATAGTATTTGTAGTAAACATTATCGTAACGAACAAATTTCAAAAACTTGTTCATTTGCTCTTTTGTCAGAGCCTGTCGGGTGTGTTCAGTGTTTATGATAATGCCGAGTAATTGGAAACCGAAAGGGTTCTTCATTAGAATATCATCATCAACTGCCATTTGAAATGCCGGTCTTAAAACACCTCGCACCGTTTTTATTGTACTCGAGCCTCTTCCATCTTCCTGTAATTTAATGAGAAACAGCTTTGCATCAGAAGTTTTGATTTCACCGATTTTGCGACTTCCAAATTCCTCTTTGCTCATAATGTTTTGCACAAAGTTGTAATTTGAAAGTGTGTTGTGTCTTACACCTGTCCTTGTTTTGAGATAACGGGAGATTAACTCGTTGACGGTGATATTTCTGCCGGTTATGTCAAGTCTTGAGTCAATGTCTTTACCGACCAGCTTTTCTAATTCTCTCAGTGACAGGCAAGGCTGTTTGCCTATTGGTTGTGGATCTGTCGGAACAAGTCGCCAACTGTATACAAATTTTGGCTTGCCGTCAACTAAATACTTGAATTGATATTTTCCATTTGCCCTTATTGATTCTCCGTTGTGCAAAAGTCTATGCTTTGAATCTCGTCTTTGTCCTCGGCTCGCCATTTTTGAGTTCTCCCTTCATTCCTGATTTATTAAGATATTTTACAAATTCATCTTTGATGATTAACTTTCGTGTTCCGTATTTAGCCATAAAGGGAAGACCGCGTTGGCTTGTAAGACGGAACATTTTTCTTCTGCTGAGTCCAAATAATTCGGCTGTTTCAATTACCGTCAAAAAATCTTTGTCATGCAGTGATGGTTTATTCATATTTTTTACCTCCTCGTTTGGTACTCATATATTGCCGTAAAACTCTCAGAATAGCAACTACTTTCAGCAGATAAAAGGAAACTATATCGTAGAATTATTGCACAGATATTCCTCAAATTTTGTTCGTATAATCAAATAGCGATTACCGCTCAAAACTGAAAAAATTCCGAGATTATCCTCGGCAAGTTTTCTCATTTTTTTAATGCCAATGTTAAAATATAATCCGGCTTCTTTGACAGTTAGGGTGTAACGCTCTGCGTATGTAGGCTTATCCATTTTGTTTTCCTCCGTATCTGTATTTGACATAACAACTATGATTGCAAAATTTTCTTTTTGCATTGCCGTAAACTGTAAAAGTTTTTCTGCAATAATGACAAGTCAGCTCATAAATGGCTTTCCTTTTGACTAAATCAAGATGATTGTTCCACCACTTGTTTCTGCAAGCGTCTGAACAAAATCTCTTGCGTTTGCGGTGCTCGTTTTGCTCAACCGGTTTTCCACATTGTTCACAACAAAGAGTGTGGTTATCATTGCTTTGCAAATCGGCACTCATCAGTTTGTTCCTTTTACAGTATGATTTTATTGTATTAACGGATAGGTTTGTGAGATTTGAAATCTGTTTGTATCCGTAACCGTTCTTTCGGTAGCTTTCAATTTGCTTTTTCTCATTGTCTGTCATAAAAAGCACCTCCTACCATATAGCCATAGCAGAAGGTGAAAAAGGACGCTTTTTAATCTTTCATATAAAATTGACATTCATAACCGTCCGCACGGAGTAAAAGACCTTTTGCCCAAGGCGGAGTTCTGCTCATTTGTTCGCAGATAGTGTTTACGGAAACATCTTTTTGGCATTCAATAATAACCTCGTCATGAACATGAGCGATTATGCGGTAATTTTTTAGTGTTTGCATTGCGTATAATAATATATCTCTTGCAATGGCTTGAATGATATTTTCACAGAACTTAGGGCCGTAGCTTTCAAGCCGTTCCCATTTCTTCGTACTGCCAATGCCCTCATAGGTAACTGATTCACCGCCAAATTTATTTATTCCGATTCTCGGCTTAACATATGCAAGTCTTCTGCCGGAGGGGAGAGTGATGAACAGAAATCCGCTTTCGTAGGTAAAAGATATGCCGTTGGTTTCAGTCGGTATCCTTTTGGTAACAGTTTCTTTAACACATTTATCAATGTCCCACCAGAGTTTAGTAATTGACGGATTAGAGTTTCTCCACGCACACACTAGAGGTTGAAGTTCATCCTCTGAAAGTCCCATCTGAATAGCACCCATAGCTTTCAATGCCCCGACAGAACCGCCGTATCCGAGTGCAAGCTCGGCGATTTTGCCTTTTTGTCGCAGATGCCCGTTTATTCCATGCTTTTCAACAGGAACACCAAACATCTGTGATGCACTACTGCAATAAATATCTTTGCCCTCACTAAAAACTTTGTTTCTCCATTTCTCACCTGCAAGCCACGCAAGAATCCTTGCCTCAATAGCAGAAAAATCGGCTACTATGAATTTGCAACTGTGCTGTGGAATAAAAGCGGTGCGGATAAGTTGTGAAAGTGTGTCCGGAATATCATTATAAAGAATACTGAGTGCATCATAATTTCCGCATTTTACAAGACTTCGTGCATCTGCCAAATCACTCATATGGTTTTGCGGTAAATTCTGTAATTGCACAAGTCTGCCTGAAAATCGACCTGTTCTGTTTGCACCGTAAAACTGAAACATTCCCCTTGCACGGCTGTCTTTACAAACGGCATTTTTCATTGCTGTGTATTTCTTAACACTGCTTTTTGTTAGTTGCTGTCTGAGGGATAACACTTTGTGTACATGATACGGTGCAGTTTTCAGCATTTCTGAAACTGATGTTTTGTTAAGACTTTCGGTTTCAAATCCGCTTTCGGAGAGCCAGTTTTTCATTTGCTGAACGGAATTTGGATTATCAAGATTGGTAAGGGATTGTATATCATTGACAAGCGACTTTTTAACCATTTCATCAATAACTATTGCGTTTTCAACTAAAAACATATCTACACCAATGCCACGGTCATTTATATTTTGGTCAAGGTGGTATTCGTTCCATATTGAATCACTTACAGGAAATCTTGATAATTTCTTTTGAATACTCATCTCAGTTTCAACATCACGAATATTGTATGCTTTGAAATTATTCCACTTTTCTATATTGTGATATGGCATATTTCTTGTTCTGCCATTATTGATTTTTGTAGGGGAACAGGGAATACAAAAATATCGTATGAGATTTTTACCCTCTGACAGCTTTTGATTTTCAAGGCCTAATACAGCACCCACACCCTCAAGAGAAAGGGGAAGACCAAGTGTTGCCGACCAGACAAGAGTACAATGCCAAGATGACGGGTTAAGATATTTGCCGTCAAAATCTATACCTAAATCTTTAAGATACCTTGATAAGCATACCCTCTCAAATTGTGCGTTGAATGCCCATTTGATAACCGAAGTATCGGTCAGTGCATCAAGAATATCCTCGGGTATCTTTTCTCCCATACACAAGTCAATGACTTTGACATCACTGCCGTCAACAGAATAGCCAAACAGCAGAATTTCAAAATCATCACTTTCCGCATAACGGTAAACACCGGATTTCTGAAGATTAGCACTTGAATATGTTTCTATGTCAATACTGATTGATTTCATGTTTTCACTTCCTTATATATAAAAAACGGACGGCAGAGAGTATCTCTCCACCGTCCAAAATTGTTAATTATCTAAGTTGTTTTTCTTAGCCCTTCTCGCTATTCTGTGCTTTCTAAAAGTCTTGTGAATAAGGAAAATTAAATCCGTTACGGTGCTTATGATGCCGTACATACCTATTCCTAAGAAGAAACAGAAGATAACAACTACATCAAACAATTTTGCAAGTTCATAAAATTCGTTCATATCGTTTACCTCATATTATGTTAGGATAAGAAATCATCATCTGTTTCTGTTCTGAAATCATCAGCAGCCGAACTTCTGCCACCAAGCGGTTCGCCGTCCTTTATTTTCTGAATGTTGCCAAGACCACAGGCAATACCTTTGTTGCCATTTGAATTGAATGCGTAAAAATTCAGAGACACTCTTGCATAACAACCGCTGTACACCTCATCTCTGTCAAGAATAGGTTTTACAGCCTTATCAACAATCTGTGGAGCGGTTCTGCTGTTTGCATTGATAAACCAGTGACCTGCATAAGCCTCATCATTACGCTCGGTATCACCGTCACGAAGAGGAAGTTTAAGTGATGCTTTGTTTGGCTTTTTACCACCAAATTTACCGATACCTTCTTCAATTGCAGTATTTACAGCGTTGTTAATCGCATTAACGGTTTCAGTATCATCTTTTGGAATAAGTACGGATACGCTGTATCTTTCAGGACTGCCGTTGATTGAAACAGGTTCCCAACCGTGAAAATATGAAAGTCTTGTGTTTTTGCCTGTGATAACTTTTGTTTTGTTTGAATTAGCCATAATAATTAGTCCTCCGTTTTAAATTCGTTTTTAACATCTGTGATTGTCATAGCATCTCTTTTGTCCGTTTCGGGAACAAGAGCAGGCTTGCCTTTTGGTTTAATGATGAGATTTCCAAGTATTTCGTTGAAATTTTGCTTACCTAAAAGCTTTTGCATTTCTGTAAGTGTGATAAGACTCTTGCGATAAATGTCTTTGTAGCCGGCATCTTCCAATGCTTTAGCCACTGCGGTTTCATCTTTATACTTTCGTACAGACCGTCCTTCAACAATTTTAAAACCGTTCCAATGCTTGCCGTGATTGACAGCTGATTCGGTAGCATATGCCATTATTTCATTTGCCCACTTCGTGAGATTGGGGATAACAGATAAAATCTTTTCAATTTCAGAATCAGTAAGAAGTGGGGAAAGTCTGAATTCTTCCTGTGCAAGTTTCAGATTGTTTTCGGCTCTTGCTCTGCATCTTACTGATGCTTTGCAGAATGTACACCAATCACCGACACAGTAATCACCTTCACCTTTAACAGCTAATTCTGCTTTTGGCTTTAGTACATTTTCTGCCCAGCCTTTGAGCTCATCAGCAGAAACAGTCCAAGTGCTGACATTATCTCTGCGTGGCTGAAAAATTGACATTGACACATCTTTAATGTCATATAGGCGGTCAAAGATTTTTAAAGCACCGAGAGCATAACATTTCATCTGCGGGTTATCAAAGGCATCAACCAATACTCCCATTCCATATTTGAAATCAATGATATGTATTTTGCTTTCAGAAACAATAATGCAGTCGGCTGTTCCAAAACCATTTGGTACATATTCTGAAAAATCAACCTTTTGTTCAATAAGAATCAAAGGATCTTTACATTTCTGTTTTGCAAGATTGAATTGTTCAAGTACAAAATCAACATATAAGTCGGTGTATTCCTGCATTTCATCGTTTGTGTAAGGGGAGACAGGCTCGTCACTTTTTCTGCATAATATGTTTTTCAGTTTATGCTCACACCACGCATGGGCGACTGTGCCTTCTTCAGATGCTTTGGTTGATTTGTTCTCAAACTTTGATTCAAGCACGGCACTTGGTGTACAATTGAGCCATCTGTGAGAACTTGAAGGGGAGAGGAAAGCGTGATTACTCATTCTTAAGTGCCTCCGCATCTTTGATGATTTCTTCGTAATGACAGGGGTCAATTTCTGACAGTTTGTTTCCACCATACTTTACAATGATTTCTCTAACCTCAGAAGTGAGTCCGCTTTGACTTTTTTTAGCAAGAACACCCCTTACATCTTCAAGTGAATACACCTTTGAATTTCCTGTGCTTTCAGAAGTATGTACGGTTGACTTCTTCGAAATTTCAGTAATCTTTATCTCATTCAAGAGATTTGAAACAGTCTGCAGACTTTCTGTAAGTGTGCCAATGTTTTTGATTACCTCGGTAATCGCATCAAGTAATGCTGTTATTTTGTTCATAACTGCCTCCTTTTTTAACCTTGGTAATGGCGAGTTCCTCAATAGAATCACTTGGAACAAGGATTGTGATTTTCTGTTTTCTGCCGAACAGCATTCGCAAAAATCGTTCTCGCAAGGTGATGTTTTTGCAGGATACCATACTGTTTCTTTGTGGTTTGTCCGAAACACTGATTTGAAGATTGTGTTTCATATATTGTACCTCCGTTTCCGAGAGCATTGTTGCCCTCTGTCTGTTAGCCACGGGAGAGTGCTTAAAAGGACGCTTTTTGAAAAATTTTTATTTTTATTATTTATTCGTAAGCAAAAAATCCCCATCAAGGAATAAAACTTCCTCGATGGGGATTTGGCTTTGTTAGAATACTGTTCTATTGTCTGTTAAGATAAAATCTCGTTTACTCTTTTCTGAATGGCGTTGTAGTCATAGCCGGCTTTGGTGAGGCGGTTTTTGCGGTCGGCACCGTTGCCCCATTTGCCCTGAATTACTTCTCTTGCAATGGCATCAACTGACTTTTTGCCCGATGACTTTAGTGTGTACACAACTTTTCCGCTTTCATTAAAAACAGAGTAACCGCTGTTTTTGTCGGCACATTTCTTGGCATTTGAAAGGTCATAGAAAGCACCCTTTTGCGACTTTGCGTCCTTCCAACTTTTGCGTACACGATAGAGAGTTTTCTTTGAAGTCGCAGGTTTTGAACTGCCTAAGCCAAGCTGAGCGTTCACCTCCTTTGCAATCTGTCCGTGAAGATTGTAGAGATAATCACCGGGGCAGGACTTGTTCGCATAATCCCTGTGAACCGTCATATTGCAGCCGTTAAGGTGATTCATTCTCTCTGACTTGTTTGTTGACCACACAAGCCTTTTGATGCCGTTTCTCTTGCAGATGTCAACAAGCAGTTTAATCAAAGACTTGTACGCAGCATCATTTACTCTGTATGGGTGGTAGGTATCTGACGCAACCTCAATGGTAATCGCCCTGTTGTCATTTGACGCAGATGAGGTGCACCAGCTGCGGTCCTTTTCCTCAACATACATTCCGATTCTGCCGTCATAGCCGATACCGTAGTTTGAGCTTGCCTCCTTGTCCCTTGATGCAAAGATTGAGCCGAGAGTTTCAACAGAGCGCTGCCCGACTACGCAGTGAATTGAAACTGTATCAATCTTGTGATTGCGATTGATGTTTCTGTTTGGTGAAATTTTTGTGTAGCTAACTAATTTGCTGTTTGTGTATGACATTTAGTCGTCCTCCTTTTCACTTCTGTGGTGTAATTGTGCAAGCACATTTTTAATCTTTTCGGGAATGGGAAGTCCCAGATGCGCTCCGTTTTCAAGCAGTGACAATCCCTCATTTGAGAGATAAAAGAAAATCACCGCCGTTCTCAGCACACTGCCCGTGCCGATAATGTACACATCAAGGAGATTCGCCACTCCCACAAGCAGAAAGATAATCACCTTTCTGCAAATGCCCTTGAAACCGACCTTGCTCGAAAGCTTTTTGTCGGCAACGGCACACATCATTCCTGTAATGTAGTCGATAACTACAAATGCAATGAGTGCATACAGAAAGCCGTCTGCACCTCCGAGAAACCACCCGAGTGTTCCTCCAAGTGCGATGAATGCAGTCTGAATGCTGTTCCAAATCAGTTTCATAAATACCTCCTGTGTCTATTTTTTAACCCACTTGCTCCAGCTTGAATTCACCTTTGAACGGATATACACATCAAACGGACTGTCCCTTGCCGTATATCTCTGTGTCACAAGATTAGTACTGCAAGAAAATACTTCAAGCATACCGAATACAAGTGCCGGATAGTTCATATTCTCCTGCGGTACTCTTCGTCTGAAATAAATACCCTGCGTTGTAAGACTGTTAAGGCTAACATCGTCCTCAACAGAGGTCTGTATAATGCCCATAACAGGAAAGCCGTTCATATGTATTTCACCCGTCACATCAAGTGCGGATTGTGGGTTTGGATTGTTAATGCCTACCTTTTGTTTGCGTAAAGAAACAAGCGGTGTGCCCTGCGGAATTAAATAGTACAGGTCTGTAATAACCGACTTTTCCATAGCATCACGGATTTCAATATGAAAGTCATATGACATATTCACATCAAGATTCATAAGCTGAAGATTTGAATACGAATAGCTTGTGCCGTTCATTTTAAGGTTGCTTAAAATGTCAACAAAATTTCCGTAGTTTGCATCACTTGTCCTCTTGTATTGGTAGCGAAAGGATAAAAGCTGATTGTGATTTACCCCGTCAATTGTAATTGGTGAGTATGAGCCGTTGAAATAAGCTGAATTTCCGACTCAATCTCATTTGTTCGTCTTAGTGTAATCGTACTGAGATTCGGACTGCTGTACGGAATAACGGTAATTTTCTTTTTAATGCTCGTTGTGTATCCTCGTGAATCTGTAACCGTGACCATAACCACCACATCACCGCTTTTGGTGATTGTACCAAGATTCAATTCCTTTGCAGTTGTACTTGATTTGCTCACACCGTTACAGCTTACCGTGTAGCCTGTAATCTTCGATTCATTTCTCGGTTTTGCAGTGAGCGGTGTAACCTTGAGAATTGAGTAGTTCTGAATAAAAAGCTTTGAGTTGCCCGTAACGGCAGTGGTCTTTAAATTGGTGTCAAGATAGATAAACCCGTTAATTACAGGCCTTGAGCTGTGCGATGTGGTGGTAATCTGACAATTCCTTTCAGAAATGCCTACATAGGTTGAACCCTTGTATGTGGTGACCGTTAGCTTTGCCGTAATGCTTTTGTCCTCATACATTGCCTTGAGAATACCCGTTCTGCTGTCCGTAGGAATGGTAATAATCCTGTTTGCTGTCCCCTTGTTCCACGCAAGTCCCGATATGCCAGTTATCGGAATACCTCGTATGGTAATCGTAATGTTGTGTTTAAGACCTGCGTCATTTACCGTTGTGTTTACTGATACGGTCGGATTTTCCGTATCTATGTAAATCGTGTCAATTCTATTGACAACCGTTGTCTTTGTCATATTGCCTCCTAATCAAGAATTACAATGTTGAGTCCCTGTGAACTGTTTGACATCGGAATCAGCTTTGTTCTGCCGATTGTCAGCTCACCGTCAACTGTGGTTTTCTTCGTCTGAGTTTCGTCCTTGTTTAGGGTGAATATCTTTTCACCGTTGTAGTAGCCGGAAAATTCAGTGTTTGTAATTACTGTTTTCTGCGAGGACTTGCTGTTTGAAACCTCAATGCCTCTGCGGTCAATCTTTACCTCGTTTGTGTATATCTCGTTCGGTGCGGGCGACCAGTGCTGGATAATACTTCCGTCAGTAAGCATAAGGTCACTTACCGTAAGAGAGGTGTCACGGCTGTAAATGAATACCGTGATTTCACCGTCCGAAACATCGGGGAGTACAACGGAAAAATCTGTCCAATCAAAGCTGTCCTTTGTATTAAAAAGATATTCTCTTTTAACTCCGTTGTACTGAACATACATATATGCACTAAGCTGTGAATAGCTTTTCTTTGCTCTGAGTGACAGCACAAATGCTCTGTCGGCAACCGAGTTATACACACTTTGTGACAAGGTGCTTTCCGCACCGAGTACAAAAGCAGAACCCGAAGAGGTATGACTGATTACATCTGTATCGGAAAGTACAGTGACCAATCCCGAATACTCCCAATCATCCGAAAGTCCGTTGAGAGCCGATGAGTTTAAAAGATAGTTCTTTCCGCCCGTGGACTGCTCGTTGATTTTAAAGGAAATGTCCTCTGCGGTCTGCTCAAGTGTTGATGTTCTTTCGGTAATTGCGGAAATATTCTCACTTAGCTTTTCAGTATCCTCCGTTTTTGTGTAGGCACTGAGGTGAACCTCACCGCTTTCCAAATCCCACCATGAAGAATTATCAGCCGAACTGATTACTCCCGCCTTGATGATATTTGCCATAAGCGTTCCGCTTGTGATAAAGTTTGCCACGATTTTTCCGTCAGCCGTAATCGCAGTTTCATACGGGCCGTTGTATCCACTCTTTGAAAAACCTAAGCCACCGACATTCCACCGCCACACATTCCTTGCATCATACAGATTTTCGTTGTCAAGAATCAAAAGTTCATACGGCTTGCCTGTAACAGAATCCGTGTGCATAACAACAAAGCCACCTTGCTGACCTGAAATCAGCGAAGTGGCATTTTTAATAGCAGTATTCATAAGTAACGGAAAGCTGTCGGTTTCCTTTTTGATTTTATCGGTTGTACTTTTGATTTCTGCAACCGTATTCACAAAGTTTGATTTTGCCGTTCCGAGTGTGATTGATGAATATTTCTCGGCCAGTGCGTCATATACGGTTTCAATAACCTTCGTCTTTACCTCAATATTCATATCTGCGTGTCTGACGGTCACTGTGTCGCAGAGGTTCACCTTTTCGAGGAACTGCGAATATTCGGGCTGTTGCCATAGCGGTTCAAACGACACCTTCACCGTGGGAGTTTCGTCACCGAACGGATTCTGTTTGATGTATGACTTAGCCTTTGTTCGAAGTGTGTCCTCGGTAACGGTTTCTCCGTTCTTAAAGAATGACGAAAAATCCTTGATTAAGGTTTTCTCTCTCGCATATTTTTCGACAACAGGAAGTACGGCTTCCGAAAGAGTAACCACATTTTCGGTATCACCGTTCTTTACAACCGCATAGGGCAAAAGGTGTGTATATACCGATGAAAAATCATTGTCCTGCTCAAGTGAGGTGAGGTTCTTGCCGTATTCAATTACCACACCGTTATCCTTACCACGCCTTGAGTGGAGAATGACATCAAACATATCCCATTCGTATTCACCGCCCCACACATCAAGGACTGAACCTTCCGTACCGCCCAGAACAGCACGAACGCTCATCGGCCTGTCGACTGAAAATGCCCTTGGTGCAGAAAGGTCAGTTTTGCAATTAAAGCTGTGATGTGATGAGGTGCTTGAAAAAATCCTCTCGAGTGCAAGCTGTGGTGAAACCGATTTGCTCTCAAAGCACAACACGCCAATGCCCGACAAATCATATGAAATATGCTGTGCATACACTGTGATGATGCCGTTCATCGGCGTGGTTATTCTGTATATGCGAAACGGCTGTGACCTTGATTTGTCATTCGGCTTAACGAGTATAACCCTGTCGTTTTTAATCTCATCAAACAATGCACCGTGCAGAGGATATTTCATCACACATTCAAACGCACCGTTTCGCTCCTCTGTAACTTCGCAAAAGGTGCAGTCCGACAGCACACCGATTCCGTAGGTGTCAAACTCGGTTTCATCTGCTCTGTATAAAATCGGCATCATAACGAACACCACCTTGGAAATACTGAACCGTCTGTTATGCCACCGCCGAGAATAAACCTGTTTTCGCCCTTTACAAGCAAAGGAAAACCCGTGCCTGTAACCGTATCATTTTTCAGCGTGTTGTCTTTGTAAAAGCACATTTTTTCGCTGTCAATCTCAATGAACTCGTCAATATTGCTGAATGTCCATTCGTGTCTGCCGTTTTCGTTATCAATGGTAAGCGTACCCGTACCGTTGCCGTTAAGATGAATAAGCGGTCTGCTCTCAAAGCTGTAAGGATTCACAAGTACGGTTTCACCCCTTGACGGCAAGGTCACTCTGTAAATATCCTCGCTGACCTTCTCGAGAGAATACCATGCAGTTTCGTCACTGATAAATGTATATAGGGCAAACCTTGCATTCTCCTTTTTCCAGTTTTCGTTTACCTTAAGATATATTCTGCTCTTGTCGGCATCTGAATAGTAGTCCCAGTCGCCGTCTGTCCACGAATTTGTATTCAGTACAAACATATTCTTACCACTCGGCACAACAAGGTCTGCCGTCTGATTCCAACGGTTGCTCCAGTCGTTTTCCGGCTTTGAACCGTCCATTCTGCAAAAAATCATATACGGAAAATTCAGCACCACATCAATGCTGTGCGGTAACTCACCGTCAATGTCATATCTAAACGGCTTGCAGTTAAAACTTACGGTAAACACACCGATTTTGTTGAGCTCATCTTCAATGTCAAGCGAGGAGTACACATTCTTTCTCTGTATATGAAGCCCCATATCAGATGACCTGATGCCGTTGTATTCAAAATAGTTCACGCAAATACCATTCCTTTCCTTTTGGCAAACTGACCTGCAGTTTCCATAATCTCGTTTGTAAGCTGAGAAATATCGTCATTTGAGTAGTTGTTGAAATTTGCAATATTCAGCACAAGCGAAAGACCGCCGACACCGCTGTTTAAGCCTTGTGTGTTGACGGAGTTTTTTACATTTCCGTCAATGCTGAAATCAGTCGGCAAAGCAGTTTTCATATCATCAGTAAGTGAGTTCATAACACTTGAAACATCACTGCTCACACCCTCGGCGGCACGAACAGCCATATCACCATTCTTGTCAATAGAGCCGGCAAGACCCTTGACGAGCATTTCGCCAACCCATGCCATTTCCTTTGACGGTGAGTGAATACCGAAAAAATCGCAGATGCCGTCCCAGATACCCGAAATCCAACCGCTGACTGAATCCCAGAGCCACGATGCAAGACCGCAGATACCGTCCCACAAGCCTTTTACAATGTTACCGCCAATTTCAACAATCTTGTACATAAGTGAACCAAAAGCCTTTACAATGCCTTCAATAATCTTAGGTACTGCCTTTACAATTTCCTTAATGATAGTCGGCAGATTCTTAACAAGCGAAATCAACAAATCAATACCCGCCTGAATTATTGCCGGAATATTGTCAATAAGAGCATTAACAATGCCCGAAATGATGTCGGGGATTGCATTCACGATTGTGACGATAATGGTGGGCAGAGCCTTGACAAGTGAAATGAGCAAGTCAATGCCTGCCTGAATAATCTGCGGAATTGAATTTATTACCGCATTTATAATTCCGTTGATAATCTGCGGAATTGCCTTGACTATTGATGTGATAATATCGGGCAAAGCACTCACAAGAGAGGTCAGTAGCTTAATGCCCGTCTGTATGATTTGCGGTATTGAATTTAAAAGAAATGTAACTATGCCCATAATAATCTGAGGCAGTTTAGATATGAGGTCGGGAAGTGCATCAAGAATACCCTGTGCAAGTGCTGACACAAGTTCAAGTCCTGCGTCAAGAATTGACGGCAAGCTGTCCAGAAGTCCCTGTACAATCGTCATAACCGCATTGACCGCAGTAGGAATTAGTGTAGGCAGTGCATCTGCAAGGCCTTGTACGAGAGTTGCTACGAGCAAGGTTGCCGACTCAATCAGCAAGGGCAGATTTTCAACAATTGCATTTGTAATTGTTAATAAGGCTGACACCGCAACGGGAATCAGCTGTGGCAAAAGCTGAAGCAATCCCTCAAGCACCTGTGCAAACAATTCTGCAAGAGTTTCCAGAACCGTGGGGAGCATTTCACCTGCCGATTCAAGCAGTGTAGTAATTACTGTCGGCAAGGCGGAGATGAGATTTTCCACAATAGGCGAGATGTTTTCAAGCACGGTCTGAAATGCCGTTACAACATTTTCACACAACACATCAAGGTCAGCGTTTGCGTCACCAAATCCTACCACAAGATTCGTAACTGAGGATTTCAACGCATTAACCGAACCCGAAATTGTACCATCCGCCTCTTTTGCAGTAGTGCCGGCAATATCCATACTCTCCTGCATAACATGGATTGCATCAACCACATCGGCATATGACGAAATGTCATACTTCACACCCGATATTTTCTCTACGTCAGAGAGAAGTCTTTGCATTTCCTCTTTAGTACCGCCGTAGCCGAGTTTAAGGTTATCGAGCATTGTGTAATTTTGCTTTGCAAATCCCTGATATGCATTCTAAATGAGCGACATATCCGTACCCATCTTGTTTGCGTTATCCGCCATATCCGTGATTGCCATATCGGCATACTTTACCGACTTGTCCGTATCACCGCCAAGCGACTGAATGAGGCTTGCTGAAAAGCCTGTAACAGTTTCCATATAGTCATTTGCAGAAAGGCCTGCCGTTTTATAGGCATTAGATGCGTAGCTTTGCAGCTTCTGCGATGAACCCTTGAAAAGCGTATCAACACCGCCAACAAGCTGTTCATAGTCGGCATAGGCATTAACTACTTCCTTGCCTAGCTTTACGGCTGTTGCGGCCGCCGCAGTGACCACCGCACCCATCGCAACGCCCACACCCTTGAGTACCGAACCAAGCTGTGAAAATCTCTCCTTTGACTTATCCGCTTTGTCGCCTGCGTCCTTGATTTCATCGCCCATATTGTCAGCACTCTCGGCAGTATCATCAAGCTGACCGTCAACCTTTTCAAGAGATTTTTCCGTACTCTCAATATCCGCTTTTGCCTGTTCAAGTGCAGAATTATTACTGTTCAGTTCACGCTCCATACCGTTGAGTGATGCCTGTGCGTTGTTGAGCTGAATTTGCCAGCTTTGTGTTCTTCTGTCGGTTTCACCAAAGGACTCTGATGCATTTGCGAGTGCCTGTCGCAAGGTTTCAATCTTCTGTTTTTGTGCGTCAATCTCCTTATTAAGAACCATATTTCTTGCAGACAAAGCCTGAACGGAATTGTCATTCTTATCAAACTGCGAGGACACAAGCTTCATCTCAGAGCCAAGCACCTTAAAGCTCTGATTGATTTCAGCAAGCGCTTTCTTAAATTCCTTTTCACCTTCAACACCGATTTTCAGTCCAAAATTATCTGCCATTCTGTCACCTCCTCGTTTTGGATATAAAAAAAGAGCCTTTCGGCTCGTGCTATATATGAAAAGGAGCAACCATAAGGTCACTCCTTTTGTTTTTATAGTCAAATAAATATCAGTTAATTTCTTATCATATCGTAGGTTATTTTCTCTTTTCCAATACAATACTTTGATGGGATTATATAATTGTCAGGTAATCTAACGATAGGATTATCGTTATCAAACATATATTTAGTGTCTAATGAGTTGTATTCGGCTAATCGCTGAAGAATACACCTAATCAAGTATTTTTGCTTTTGATGTAGGGAGTATTTATCGTTTGTATCGAATACAACAATTTCCATAGGCAATCTATATTCATAGCAATAATAATCACTATGTTCTGTGTAATCTTTGCCAAGAGAATTGCATTCTATGCACTGTATTAATTGGTTTAAAAATTCAGGCATAGAGTAAAGCATTCTTGCGTATTCGTTTTTATACAATAAGTCTTTAAATGCAAAACCGTTGAAACAGAAATCTTCTCTTCCTTTAATGTATCCAAGTCTAACTTTCATATAACTTGAATTGCCATGCCAACACCTATCCCAATCAACTTCTTTTCCTTTGTAGAAAGTTTCGATATGCTCTTTACCTTGTGAAAATTCTATATTAGCTCTTTTCATAAAGTTACTAAATGGATTTTCAGTTGTGAGTAAATTTAAGAGATTTCGACCTTCAGTTTCATCTTCTGTTCCATGAAGACGTCTTGAAAAATGAAACAGTAATATTTCATTAGGATAATTTTTAACATTTTGCCCTATGAAATCATCTAATCTTTCTATATAGTTGTCGTCAATTGCCGTTACATCTCCTATTCTGTCTAATTTATTCATCAAATCTTCTTCGGAAATATTAAATAAATTGCAAATTGATTGTGTCATACTATTTTTTGAACGAGTATCAATAAACATATAATTCACCTCTTATATTTAGTTTTGAGTTAACTCTTGGTACACATTATAGCATATTGATTATTTGATTTTCAATGGAAATATATTCAAACCCCTAACGGTATAACATCATCAATCGTCAAATCTCTTTTCGGCTTTGTAATGCCGTTGTATTGTCTATGACATTCCCATAAGTCGAGCAAGAGTCCAAAGGGCATCAGCCACACCTCATCTTGCGAAAGATTTAAATGTGCAAGTCCGTAATAAAGAAGTCGGGTAAACAGTTCATCATCTGTTACCCGACTTTCGCGTTTTTTGAGTCAGACTCGCTTTCAATATTTCTCTTTGTACCCTTGTGCATTGAGTCCATAATTGCATTCTTGTATTCTGCAAGGTCAAACGGTGAGGTTAAAAGCTCAACCTCGTCCTCAAAAAGCAAAGGCCTTTTGCTGTTCGGATTTTTCAGATTGTAAATCATAACGCTTTGATTTGCAAGCAAGGTGATAAGCCAGATGATTTCATCAAGTGCCATTTCAAAATTTTCACTTTTCATAAGCCTGTCACCGAGGTTTTCAAGTCCGCCGTATCTTTTGGCAATTTCCTTTGTTGCCCTTGTTGTGAGAATAAGCTCATAATCGTTTTCACCAATTTTAATAATACTTCCTCTGTCAGTCATAACGCACCTCCGTATTTATTCAGCATAGGTCGGCTCATACACTTGAGTGTACCAACCGCTGATTGTATCGCTTGCAACCCCTGTATCGTCCTCTGAAATTTCAGCTTTCCATGGGTGCTTGCCGAGCTTGTCAGCCTTGTTTCTGCGAATAACCGTACCCTCGATTGACGGAGTGGAAAACTCGATGCTTTCTCCCTTTGTGGTAAGGTTGGTTGCGGGAATGCCAAACTTCACTCTGTAAAGCCAGAAGTAACGATACTTGCCGTTCGCTTTCTTTGCACGAAAACCGATTGCAACGGGCGGTGCTCCGTCCTCAGATGCGGAAACCAACACCTTGTTTTTGTCGATTGTCGCACCGGTCAAATCCTCTGCAACGGCTGTTCCGATGTTGTCAATACCGAGTGTGAGCGTACCGCTCTGAAATTCCTTTACAACCTCTGACGCACCGTCATCGGCATAAAGTGTTGCCTCGGCAAGCTCTACCGAAAGTTCCGCACTCATCGCCTTTGCAAGCGGAACAGGTGTATCGTAGGTTTCGTTTCCGTCAGAGTCCTCCGTGATTTTTGCGTAATACAGCTTATCAAGTCCAATTGTTGCCATAATCTATCTCCTCCAGTTCATAAGTTTTTAATGCGTCAATAGCATAGTGATGATAGCCCGTGTCGCTCTCATAACCGATATACAGTCTGTCGGTAATTGAAATATCACTCTGAAAAAGAGCGGTCACAAGCTTGTATTTAAGTGCAGAGTAATTACCCTTTGAAAATATAGAAATTCTCACTTCCTGTCTGTCAAAGGTCGGCATATTGTCGCAGTGCATATCAAAACCATCCGAAAGCGGTGTGAGAACAATGTATTCGTCAGGTGCTTTGCCTGAAAAAACACCTGTTTCAACCTTGATGTTCAATCCCTCTGCAATACTCTTGATTTCAGCAAGCAAACTCATATGCTTCTTACCTCCTCATCAAGCGTGTTAATCATAACTGTCATACACTCCTTGCGTGACGCTGATTTTGCGGGTTTCATAAACGGCTTTGGTGGCTGACCGCTTTTGCCGTATTCAATTATGCTCGCAATTTTTGCATTGCGCTCACCATTTGTTCTCGGCTCTGAAAAGCCTATCTTGATATTCAAATTGCCGTTCTTGTCCGACAAAACAGGGGACACGCCGAGCGAGTGTTCAAGCTCACCCGTGGAGCGTGACTGCGTTTTTGTGTCCTTACCGATGACATTTCTGAGATTTGTCCTCACCTTTTTAAGAACAACCTCAGCACCGGCATTGAGTACCCTTTCACACACTTCATCTGTTTTGTCACCTAGTCTTGAAATCTTGAGTAAAAACTCCTCCGGCATTTTCATTGTGCATCTAGCCACTTGCTTCAACCTCCTTTGCGAGAATTTCAAGATACATTCCTCTGCCTTTTACATTCTCAACAGAGGTGATTTCAAACCGCTTTCCGTCACGAAGGATGAGCATATCGGTTGTAACCTCAATGTGCGGAATACACCTTAGGCGAAACAGGTCAGTCGCAACGGAAAATGTCGCCATATTTGCCCACCGTTCACTGCCGTGTCTGGCCTCACGATATGCTCTCACTCTTGCAACCGTTTTCAGCCTTTCATTTTTAAAGCCCTCATCATCGGTTTCAATCACCTTTTTCATAATTTCAACAGGTGTGTTCATCTTTCCACAACTCATATCTACACCTTCCAGTTCCTGTCAAGCCTTAAAAGCAAATTGACCGTGTTCCACACCTGCGCCGATGCATTTGTGCTGTCAGCAAAGAATCCCCCCGTTGAGCCATCTCTGCTTTCGTAGAAATGGCTCGCAAGCATAATAACTGCCTGCTCGGTAGTTGCAGGCATTGCGTGTGTGGAGTAGTAACCCTCATCAATGTGTTGATAGCTTTCGGCATAGGAAACCGATGCAGTGATGTACTGCTCAAGAAGTGCATCGTCCTCAGAATGTTCAAGTATGAGATTCTGCTTTACTTTTTCTAAAAGCCTGTCAGTCATAAAAGCACTCCTTAACCGCCTGTAGAAACTGTACCCTTCATTTTGAGAATCTTAACTGCCTCCGGAACAATAAGTCTTGCATCAACTCTTTTTGTCGTAAGGAAACCTACCTGTCCGTTTGCTGCATATAACTCATTGAGTCGTCTAAAGGTAACACCCTGTCTGTCACCAATCCAGTAGTAGGAAAGGTCACCGAATGCAATCGGCTTTGTACCCGATGCAGCATTTGCGATTGATGAAGATGTGTAAACAGGCTTACCGAGAAGTGTGTCGGTTTCACCATCCTTAATAGATGGTTGCCATAAATACTGACCGTTGCTGTCCTTGAGCTTTCTGATAATATTTACAGTGCTGTCATTTAAAAGCCATACACCATTCTTACGGTACGGTGCTTTAAGGCTGTAATAGAGGTCGATAATCTCATCAGCCGTAACATTAACAGTTGAGCCGGCCGTTACACCGACTTCGCCACCCTCAGTATCATTGAAAATACCATAAGGCTTTGAGCTGCCGTCACCGATAACAAAGGCTTCCTCTTCAGCTTCACCGATTCGTCTTGCAAACTCCTGATTAAAGTAGCTTTCAAGGTCGAACGCAGAGTCGTTTAAAAGCTCTTCAGATACCTTGATTAAAGCACACAGCTTATGCGCACCGATTGTTTTCTGACCGAATGATGTATCGCTGTCGGTGATTGCAGCGTTCTCCTCAGTCCACATTGCCTTACCTCTTGTGGCAACAACAGGGATTTTGTGTGCGTTTGACGCTGTTGTAAATGTATGTGCAAGCTGACGAATTACAAGCTCTTCATCAAGTGCCTGAACAAGTGTGTTTTCAAAGGTTTCCGGTACAAGAAAACCGCCCTCGCTGTCAACACCCTCACTGAGAATGTTTCTGACCTCCTGCGTTGAGCGGTTTCTCATCTGATTCCAGAATGCTTTGTTGTACTTTTCAGAAGCTGTGCCTGTTTTACTCTCACGATTGACGTTATCGGGTTTTGAAACAAGCGGTGTGCTTGTCGGGAGATTTAACTCTCTTTCAAGGTCGTCTGCTCTTTGCTGACGCTCAATCTCGTGACCGAGGTCAACAATATCCTTTTCCATCTTTTCATAAGCTGCGGTATCTTCCGCCGAAAGAATACCGGTTTCGTTTCTGTGGGAATCAAGAAATGCTTTTGCCTGTTCCCAAATTTTTGCTCGTTTCTCACGAAGTTCGTTAATTTTAGCCATAGTAAAATTCCTCCTTAAGGTTTTAATAAATTAAGTCTTTTTTCAAGGTCTGTGATGTCTGTTCCTGTGTTAGCACCGGCATTTGCTAAATAGTGTGATTTAAGTTTATTTTGAAGAGCCACACTCACTGCTCTGCGTGAAAACAGGATAGAATCCGATGCTTTGTTTTTCTCCTTTTCATCTTCATTAATTTTCTTGTCGGGTTCTATAATGCTGTCTGCAAATCCGAGTTCAACGGCTTTCTTTGCATTCATCCATGTTTCTTCCTCCATAAGACGGGCAAGCTTTGCTCTGCTCATTCCTGTTTTGATTTCATAAGCATTTATAATGCTCTCCTTGACCTCCTCAAGCATTTCAATAGCCTTCTGCATTTCGTTGTGGTCACCCATTGCAACCGTAGCCGGATTATGAATCATAAGCATTGAAACAGGGGACATCATCACATTATTTCCAGCCATAGCAATTACAGATGCAGCACTTGCGGCAATACCGTCAATCTTAACGGTTACATTGCCTTTGTAATCCATCAGCATATTGTAAATCTGAGCCGCAGCCACACAATCACCGCCCGGAGAGTTAATCCAAACTGTAATATTACCCGAGCAGCTGTTTAACTCGCTTTTAAAAAGCTGAGGAGTGATATCATCATCAAACCAGCTTTCTTCCGCTATTGTTCCGTTAAGAGTCAAAATTCTCTCTGTCGGATTACTTTCCGTCAGGTTCGTCCATTTCCAGAATTTCTTCATTTTCTTCCTCCTTGTTATTGATATTTGCAAATGCTCCTGCGTTGTTAAGAGGGAGCATATTTCCGTTTACAAGATATAAATCGCCACCTTTTTCCGTTGGAATACGGTCGAGATTTTCAAGTTCTCGTATATCGTTTGCCGACATCCATCCGTTCTGCCTTGCCGTAGCATAGCCACTCATTCTGCTTGCATAGTCACCACGCAGAAGTCCATCCACATTAAACTTCACAAAGTACGAACTTTTTTCGTTTCTTGAAAGCAAGGAGCGGGAAATCGACTGCTCCCAACGCACTATCCACGGCTCAAGTGTGTACTTCACAAATTCAAGTGACTGCTGTTCAATATTAGAAAAGCTCGATTTTTCAAGGTCACCCACCATATGCGGAGGCACTCTGAAAATTCGAGCTATCTCATCTATCTGAAATTTTCTGGTTTCGAGGAACTGCGCCTCGTTCGGTGAAATTGAAATCGGTGTGTACTTTAGTCCCTCCTCAAGCACGGCAACTCTATGACTGTTGCCACTTCCTGCAAAGGCGGCATTCCACGAATCACGAACCTTTGACGGGTCTTTAAGCGTACCCGGATGTTCAAGCACACCGCTGGGTGACGCACCGTTTGCATAGAACTTACTACCGTATTCCTCGGCGGCAATGGCAAGACCGATTGCGTTCTTTGCCATTGCAATAGGCGAGTATCCGACAAGTCCGTCAAATCCAAGTCCGGCAATATGCAAAACCTCATACGGTGAAAGCCTTACCGTTGCACCTTTCATTGTTCTTGCGTCATCGGAGCTTGTGTTGTACTGATAGTAAAGATTACCGTTTTTATCTCTGTCAACTGCCATTCTGTTCGGCATAAGAGGATAGAGGGCAACAACATCGCCCTTGCCATTTCTTATGATTTGTGCATAGGCATTGCCCCACAAAAGCAGATGAGTCATCAAGGTTTCTCTAAAAGCAAATGAAGTCATTTCGGGATTAGGCTCATCGTGCAAAAGAAAATACAACGGATGTTCAAGTGCCTTTTCTTTGCTCCCGCCAGAATTGTATCTGTAAAGGTGGAGAGGAAGTCCTGCAACCGCCTCGGACAAAATTCTTACGCAGGCGTATACCGCAGTCATCTGCATTGCACTTCTTTCTGACACACATTTGCCTGCACTGCTCTGACCGTAGAAAAATCGGTAGCTGCTGCCCACCGTGCTGTTTTTTGGCTTATCTCTTGAACGAAACAAACCGCTTAAAATACCCATAAAACCACCACTCCTTTCGTAAAATGGGCAAAAGAAAAACACCTCTTTTGAGATGCTTTGAAAAATATATTTACTTTTTATGCTCATATATATCTGCATAAAAATTGACTGATGTCATATAAACAACAATCCTCTATTATCATAAACCGATGCACAGTTATTGTTTCCACAGCGAATTGCTCTGTCAAGTGCCATAATTGTAGCAATCGCACCGTCAATTTTCTCCGTGGATTTTTCTTTGTCTGCCTTTATGTTGCCGGCAGGGTCAGTTCTGACAAATATGTTATCCATATTCCAGCGGAGTACAGGGTGTCCACCGTGTGCAATTCTCTGTTCAAGCGTCAGCTTCATAAGCTCCTTTGTGGGTGGTGACATATCCTTAAATCCCTGACCGAAGGGAACAACGGTAAACCCCATACCTTCAAGGTTCTGTACCATCTGAACCGCACCCCAACGGTCAAATGCAATCTCTCGAATGTTAAATCTCTCACCGAGCTTTTCAATGAATTTTTCTATGTAGCCGTAGTGAATAACATTACCCTCCGTGGTCTGCAAATATCCCTGTCGCTCCCACACATCATACGGAACATGGTCACGCTTTACACGCAAATCAAGCGTATCCTCGGGTATCCAAAAATACGGAAGAATAACATACTTATCCTCTTCATCAAGCGGAGAAAATACAAGCACAAATGCGGTAATATCCGTTGTGCTTGAAAGGTCAAGTCCACCGTAACAAACCCGTCCGCAGAGGTCATTTTCATCGACTGCAAAGGAACATTTATCCCATTTGTCCATCGGCATCCAACGAACAGCCTGCTTAACCCACTGATTAAGTCTTAGCTGTCGAAACGAGTTCTCTTCACTCGGATTTTGCTTTGCTGATTCGCAAGCGGTTTTAACTTTATCCATTCCGATAGTTTCACCCAGAGATGGATTGCATTTTTTCCAGACCTTCGGACTTGTCCAGTCCTCGTTATCATCAGCACCGAAAATGACAGGATAGAATGTAGGGTCGATTTTTCGCCCGTCAATAATATCCTGTGCCTTTTGATGAACCTCATAGCAGATTGAATGTGTATCTGTGCCGGCTGTTGTGATCAGAAAAAAGAGCGGCTGCATTCGTGCATCACCGCTACCCTTTGTAAGGACATCATAGAGTTTTCTGTTCGGCTGACTGTGCAGCTCATCAAACACAACACCGTGAACATTAAAGCCGTGCTTGCTGTATGCCTCGGCGGATAGCACCTGATAAAAGCTGTTTGTAGGTTCGTAAATCAGCCTTTTCTGTGATGCAAGTATCTTTACTCTTTTGTTCAGAGCCGGACACATTCGCACCATATCGGCGGCAACATCAAAAACGATTGACGCCTGTTGTCTGTCAGCAGCCGCACCGTAAACCTCGGCTCGCTGTTCACCGTCACCGCAGGTGAGCAGAAGTGCAACAGCCGCAGCTAATTCAGACTTGCCGTTCTTTTTCGGAATCTCAATATATGCAGTGTTGAACTGCCTATATCCGTTAGGCTTTAAAATGCCGAAAAGGTCACGAATAATCTGCTCCTGCCAGTCCATAAGCTCAAACCGTTTACCCGCCCAAGTGCCTTTGGTGTGGCACAGACTTTCGATAAAGGCAACGGCAAAGTCAGCGTATTCCTTATCGTAATAGCTGTCCTTTGCTTTAAATTTTGTCGGCTTGTAATTTTTAAGTTTTCTCAAAATCTCACCTCCGATAGGGCATAAGAAAAGCACCGATTATTTCTAACCGATGCTTGATAATTATTATTTTTTTGTTTGATAAGTCAACAAGAGATTGCTTATTGATTTTCTATTTTATGTATTAGAGTGAGAGTAGCCGTAATTATAGTAACAACATATGTGGCTTCAGATTTATTCAATACATTGTTATCATGTGCGTAACTTTGAGAATTTCTAATTTTATTATATTTTTCAAATGTAGATATGCTCATTTTTAATGTTTGAACAACAAAATCAGATTGAAACACATTATTCTCTTCATAATACTTTGAAAGTGCCCCAGCTAAATTATGAAGAGGGTAATTATTTCCCTTCTCGTCAGCAACAGGGATATTATGTCTATTACAAATATTCCTTAAAAATCTCGTTGAATATGTATGTAGTCTATCAAGAACCAAGGTTGGTTCATCCTTACTAAGTGCATCATAAATATCTCTGGATAGTATTTCGAATGTTTCACCCTGTTCTTCGGGGAGATTTATTTTAAAATCATCATCGGAAATAATATAGTATACCTCTTTAACAAGATATCCTGACACACTTGGCTTAAGTGCTTTATTAATAATCTTTTTTAAAAATTCGTTTCTTGATTTAAGTAAACTAATATCTTTTTCTGAACCCTCAAAAGTAAAGTCAACCGCTTTTTTGTCCCAAGTATCTCCTCTTAGCCCTGCATAATATGCTAAGCCTAAATCCTGATATTCATATTTACATCGTTGAAACGCTTGTGCCACATCAGTACTTCTGTTTTGTTGTAAAAACTGAATCAAACTACTATTAAAATTATTTGGCAATTCATAAGTGAAATCAAACTGTCCCATATTTTACCTCTATCGACTAAATTGTATAATAACGAACCTAAATAAAATACGATTTATCTTTCATCCTCATATGAATAATTCTATCAGTTATATTTTTAAAGTCAATACACAACAAAAAGAAAACTCAGATCAATTCACCTCTCACACCTGTGAATAGTATCAAGAATTTTCTCCTGCTCCTTTTCATCAACACCAATGCTTTCGAGGGCCTCTCGTGTGCCACAGTCGGGACAGATAACGGTTAAATTGTCTGCCCTTGAAACTGCACCGTGTCCGGAATAAACCCCGCCACAACGGGGACAGGTGCGTAACTGAACAAGGTTATCGGTCATTTTCGTACAGCTCCTTTGACTTGTGATAGGCATTGAGAAGTATCTGCTTGTCAAAATAAAAGGTATCGTAACCGTCAAGGCAGGTGTTGAGGTAGAAAAGGCTTGGTACACCGATTTGCCTTTCCTCGTGCATAATGTAGGCGAAGGCGGTAACCGTTCTGCGATTGCCTGTTCTGATGCCCTTGTATTGCACCTTGATATCCTTCTTGTAGTAGAAGGTCGGATATCCCTCATAACGGTCAAGTGCTTTTTCATCGGTCTTATCGACCTCCCAAATTACCACAGGCACAATGGCATTTTCTTTTTTCTCAATGGTAAGGTACGAACCCGACTTGCTCCCTTTGAAAAGCAACTCCCAGCCTTTCAGCTTTGCCGTACCTAGAATTTTTGCGTTCGGACATCTCGTTTTCATCTGCCTTACATTTAGGTTACTTCCGTAGGCTATGTATAACCTTTTCATAAAATCAATCCTTTCCGAAGATATGTTCTTCTACCACCTTAAGACCGCCAAAGCGGTCAGTGGGGCATTTAACCTAATCACTTCAAGCAACTCTGCCGTTCCTAAAAGCCGTGTCGCCCGAAAGTCTGTTTGTGAACACATCTCTCGCTGTCTTGAACTCGTCACCGATAAAGCCAAGTCGCAAAAGCCAAGTTCTCATTGCGTATTTTGGATTTTCTGTTTGCTGAGGTTTTGCACTTGCCGACTTAACTTCCTTTGCCATTTGGCTGAGTGCCAAGCAAAGCTGAATGTAGCTTTTAAGCTGTCCGGCGTGAAGTCCATTCTGCTTGCCGTTTGCGGGCTTGTCAAATTGGAAAAGTCTGAATTCAACCGTTCCCTTTGTAAAGGTTGCGTGGAGGTTGAGCATATGGTATCTACTTCCATTGTAATGGTGACTTCTGCCGTAGTTTTCATCATGGCTCTTGTACCATACATCGGCAAGTTGTGACATCGTTTCAGGCCTAGTTCTGTTGACCTGTTCCAAAAAGCGTGGATCTACCGTTTTGCAGTATCTTCTTATTCTCACCTCGTCAAGGTTTAAGGCGTCAATCAAAAGCTGTTCGTGGCTTGCCATAATGTTTGCAAGGTTTCTGATTGTCTTTGCCGTGTGGCCTTTTGCACCGATGTGAATGTGTACTCCGCAACCTCTTGTTGAGTCGCTCTTTGCACCCGCTTTTCTTAATATCCTTACAAGCTCCTGCAAGGTTTCAATGTCTGAATAGTTTAAAATTGGTGTGACCATTTCGCATTTCTCACTGTCAATTCCTGCAATGCTGACATCTTTTTGGAATTTCCACTCTCTGCCTTGCTCGTCATATGCTGACCAAGTGCAGTAGCTGTTTCTGTCGGCTGTGTTTTTGTATCGACCTGTTCCGAAAAATTGTGAGGCAAGCTTTGCAGCCTTGCTCCTTGAAATGCTGTTCATTTCAATCTCAACACCGATTGTCTGCTTTTTCATTTCCTCAATCTGTCTTGCTGTCTTTGTATTCATAATGTCCTCCGTTGCTTTAGGCTTTTCTTTGCCTTTTGTTGACTGTATATTACCGTCATTACGGAGTAATAGCAATACGATTACTACACAAAGATACACTCAATATATTGTGTATTTGTGAGATGAATATTCTATATATAGAAATGACGAGTATAAAAAATCTCACTGACAATCTTATCATCAGTGAGATATGTATTTATTTTTCATTATCACAGATAGTTTTTGTCGTGTGCAGTTTGCGTACTTTGTCAATTCCATAAATTACACTAAGACCGCTTCCGTTATCCCAGTTAACAAGCAGACTGCCTGTATCATCAACACCTTTTACAATACCTTTTGTACCTAGGGGTGGTGCTTGAAAGTCATCCATGCTTACAAGCTCAACTCTTGTGCCGACAGGATATACTTTCCTTAATTTTTCAACCGTTCCTTTGTTTGGAAATTTCATAAATATTACCTCCTCGATTTAGTAATATATATATCACTCTGAAATGGAGAAAAATCAAGATACGAAAATCGAGAACAATTAGGAGATTTTTTCATCTTCTTGTGTAGAACTGACAATGCGTGAAAGTACAAAAACAACACAGGGGAGAGCTACACCGTTGCCCCACATTTTGTATTCAGCAGAATCAGTATGAGGATTTTTAAGCCACTTGATTATCTGCTTGTCAGTTTTAGGCTTTTTGCCGTTGATTTCAGCGTATGTGTTAAAAACGTTTCTCCAGAAATCAATTTCCTCATCGGTAGTTTTTTCAGTTTCAAGACCACTGCACCACCAATCTGGAAAGCCTTGAAGTCTTGCACATTCTGTCGGCGTTAATCTTCGTACTATGTAAAGGGGTTCTTCACTTACAGTCGGCGGATCTTTGAAATCTGATGCAACAAGAGTATTCGCTATGTTTTTCTCTGCAATTGTGTGATATGAGTTTTTACTGGTTGAATACACTGAGTGTGCAACAGCACCCGGACCTCTTGCAACCATTGTGGGCTGTAGTTCGGATTCAACCACGAAATTATACTTTGCGTTTACACCTTGATTGAAAGCTGACCTGTCGATACCGTAAGATACAGCATGTCTGTCCGTGGCATTGAGCGTAAAACTGACATCTTCGTTTACACCGTTTCCCTGTGGTCCATTTTCGTCTTTTCTGCCAATCATTGAACCTTGAATACTTACTACTGCGACTCCGCCTTGATTTGAATCGGGCGAGTTTCCGCCTGTATCAATCGTTCTAGCTGTTGTTGTAGGATAGCAATTATGTCTTGCATTTTTTGTCCCTTCAGAAGTGAATCTGACATCAAAACATTTTGAACTTTCAATTACGAAAGGTTGGTTGTTTCCGCCTGTGCCATATGTAGAAAGAACGGTGGGTGCTTTTTCAATTGGCCCTGTATATCGTGTGTCTTGACTATGATTTTCAAACATCACTGCTCCGGGTACTGTGCCGGCACGAAGTGTAGGGGAGATTTCCTTTTCATAGCCTATACTTCGACTTTTAGCTGAAT
Organism: Ruminococcoides bili; assembly: GCF_040093295.1. NCBI lineage: Bacteria > Bacillati > Bacillota > Clostridia > Eubacteriales > Oscillospiraceae > Ruminococcoides > Ruminococcoides bili. Next base: position 42,912 of record NZ_JBBNJY010000008.1, on the reverse strand, counting down.
GTTCTGTGCAGAAACCGGCTGAATCAATAACGCAAGGCGGGTGATGTGCCTCAGCACGAAGTGTGCAAGTCACATCTTCGGTAATATCCATTCTGTTACCGCCTTGGTTATTCAAAACTACTCCGTTTCTGCCTGTAGACATTCCGCAGTTTGCACCGATTGTAGAAGATACATTGCCCGTCAGTTTTGCATTGTATCCGTCAAAGCCTGTTGCTCCAATGCAATTCTTAACATCTGTGGTAGCTGTTTTCCTCTGGCTGACGCTCTGCGTAAGATTCCCAGACAAGCTTTCTGACTCAAATAGTATTTTGTCGGCACATTCGCCTGCAAAATCTGCGACAAGGTAGATTCTCTTTCTTCGTTGGGGCACTCCCCAGTATTGAGCATCAAGGACTCTCCAACAAACGGAAAACGCATCTCCCATGATTTCCCCTGAGTTAGTCCATTTTCCACTTTTAGGTTTAGAAACAGATAGTCTTTCATCTTTGATTTTGCAGATTTCTTCGAGGACTGTCTTAAAGTCCTCACCTTTGTTTGACGAGAATGCTCCAGGGACATTTTCCCACACAATGAATCTGGGATATTTTCCATTTGTTTTACACCTCATTTCCTTGATTATTCGTATAGCCTCGTAAAAAAGGTTGCTTCTTGTACCGCATAATCCTTCTCGTTTACCCGCAATGCTCATATCCTGACAGGGACTTCCGAAGGTGATGATGTCAACAGGGGAGAGAGTTGCTCCGCTTAATTTTGATACATCACCAAAATGTTTCATTTCAGGTATTCGCTTGGTTGTTACACGAACAGGAAAAGGCTCAATTTCCGATGCCCACAAAGGAGTAACACCGCAAATCAAGCCTCCGAGCGGAAACCCGCCACTGCCGTCAAACAGACTGCCGAGGGTCAGCTTTCTATTCATTTTCAACCTTTGCTTTCTTAACGAGTTCAGAGTATGAAACCTTTTTGCCGTTACGGACAACAAATACATTTTCAGAAGTACCAACCTGTTCAATGTAACGCTTTACAATTACATCGCAATATTTCTCATCAAGTTCAATGGTATGGCAAATACGATTTGTCTGTTCACAGGCGATAAGGGTACTGCCACTTCCACCGAATGGGTCAAGTACGATACAATTGCTCATACTTGAATTTTTAATTGGATATGCGATGAGGGGGACAGGTTTCATTGTCGGATGGTCACCGTTTTTCTTCGGCTTATCAAACTCCCATATTGTGGTCTGTTTTCTGTCTGAATACCACCGGTGCTTTCCGTTTTTCTTCCAACCAAACAGACAGGGTTCATGCTGCCACTGATACGGACTTCTTCCGAGAACAAGACTCTGCTTTTTCCAAATACAAGTACCTGAAAGATAAAAGTCTGCGTCAGCAAATGCCTTTCTGAAATTTAAACCTTCTGTATCTGCGTGGAAAACATAGATACTTGCATCATCAGCCATAGCATTTTTTATACAAGAGAATGCATCGAAAAGAAACTGATAGAACTTATCACTTTCAAGATTATCATTCTTAATTTTCCCCGCACTGCCTTCGTAGTTTACATTGTACGGCGGGTCTGTAACAACGAGATTTGCTTTCTTGTCATTCATTAGAATCGTGTAGGACTCTTCTTTAGTACTGTCACCGCAAAGTAGTCTGTGATTTCCAAGTAACCAGAGGTCACCGTTTTTTGTGATTGTAGGATTTTTGAGTTCTTCTTCAACATCAAAATCATCTTCTTTTGCGTCATCGGCAGTATCAAAAAATCCCGCAAGCTCGGTTTCGTCAAATCCGGTCAGACTCAAGTCAAAATCAGCACCTTGCAGTGATTCAATTTCTACCTTCAAAAGTTCCTCGTCCCAGTCGGCATCAAGGGCCATTCTGTTATCGGCAAGTATGTAGGCTTTCTTTTGTGCATCGGTAAGGTAGTCTACAAATACACAAGGCACTTTATCAATTTCCTCTTCTTTTGATGCCATAATTCTGCCGTGACCGGCAATGACATTATAATCTCTGTCAATTATTACGGGGTTGATAAAGCCAAATTCTCTGATTGATGCTCTCAGCTTGTTGATTTGCTCCTTTGAATGTGTCCTTGCGTTATTCACATATGGAATCAGCTTGTCTATGTCAACAAGGTTCATCTCCGATACTCTATTCATATTGCATTTTCCTTTCCTCCATCAAAACACAAAAGCCTTTCTTTGCTCCTGCTATGTTACCGTGAAGTGCCTGTCCTCTCAAGGTTAAAAGCTCCTGCCTTTTCAGCCTGTGTTTATATCTTTTAAGTGTTTTTAAAAATTGTGTCAATTCGTTCTGTTCGTTCATCATTTCATCTTTTTCCTGAGCAAAAGTTCCATAGTATCGTTCGGATTATCCTCAAACGGTACTGTGCAGTTTTGCTTTACAATATCATAAATTTCGTACCAAATAAGGTTTGCACTCTTTTGGTACTGCTGGCTCATCTGTACGAACGGCGACGAGATTACTCCGCCCGTGGTCGGGTGCTTTCCAAGCAAGCCGTAGGTGCTCGTTGCCTCCTCACACTGAATGTATCTTGCAAATGCCTGAGCATACGCTTCAATCAATCTCGGATTGACAAGCCGTTCACAACCACGCTCTTTAAGCCACAACCAAGTTTCCTTGTATATCTCATCTGCTCCGAGAGGCACTCCGTTCTTCTGTTTTGCCGAAAGATAGTCTGCCGGTTTTGGCATATCCGTGCCTTCAACAACCGCACCTTCGGGCAGGTCAACCGCCTCCAGTTCCGCACTCGTAAGCACGGGTATATCGTTTTCCATTAGCCGAACAGCCTGACCTTTTTGCAATTTTTCCGCAATGGGCATTGGCTTGTCACCGGCTCGAACTCGTCTGCCACCTCTGTTTGTACCGTCCTTTGCCATATAAAATCACCTTCTTTCACAATTTTTAATACCCCGTTTGAACTGCCGTTTTTGTGCGTGACACCCTCCGCCGTTGTCCGTCATACGCCTCTCAGAGATTTTGATACCCCCTCCATTTGCTGAAAATTGACAAATAAAAACTCAAATGGTAGAATAAATAAAAAAGTTGGTATACACTTTTGCTTTATTTCTTATGTTCGGATTTCCAATTGATGAAATAACACTCCTTTTAACATTTGTTCAAACAGCTATATCTGTTCTTGCTTATTTTGGAAGTGGTGAAAAGATTATGGAAAACAGAAACAACACGGTTTGGTGCGGTACACGCGGAGTGATCAAGTATGTCTGCGAAATTCGCTGGGATAAACGAAAGTGTTACAAGCGTGCTGCGATAGGTTCGAATCCTGTCCGCTCCGCCATATTTTAGGACTACCTTCACGCGGGTAGTCCTTTTTCATCTGTCTCCAAGGTCGTGGTGGATTTTATTGTGGCAGGACTGACAAAGGCTCATTAGATTATCTGTACTATGTGTACCGCCTCTTGAAAGTGGGATAATGTGGTGAACCTCCTCGACAGGTGTTGTTCTGCCCTGTTTAAGGCATTGCTCACACAACGGGTGTGCCTGCACATAGCGGTCACGAATTTTTTTCCACGCTCTGCCGTACTTCTTGTTGACATCAACCGCTCGTGTGAATCGGTTGTACTGCTTTGCAATCAGCCTTTGATGCTCCTCACAATACCGCCCGTTTGTAAGTTTTGGACAGTTTGGATATGCACACCCCTGCTTTGGTTTATGTGGCATAAACTCCTCCTTTTTGGCATAATAAAAGCCCTGCAAATTTCTCTGCAAGGCTTTCAAAGTCTATTTCACTGTTTATATTATAGCAGATGAGCATACTGTAATTCTATGGAATTTACTGTCAACTTTCGGGGATTACAACACTTTTTAATGCGTTCTTTCTTATCTTGAACACATTGTCAATACTGCAATTCATCTGTACCGCTATTTCTTCCCAGGTTTTAAAGCACAAATATCTCAATTCAAGAATTATCTGATATTCAGGATTCTGTACGGATTTTATTGTTTTCACAATATCTCGCTTTAAATCAACAAGGCTGTCGATGTCCATGTTTATTTCTTCCTGCAAATCAACAATTTTTACAACAGTATCCTCAAGTCGAGAGTTACTGATACTTTGGCTTTTTGGCATATCCGATAATGTAGATGTGCATTTTGTTGCAAGAAGATTAAGTGATTTAAGCTGTTCAATTTTTGAATCTATCCTTTTGTCAAGTCTGTATGCCTGACTTAAATATTCCTTGGCTGTCATTTTACACCTCCAAATTTGCCCTTACGGCATCAATCAAATCCGCCTGCGTTTTATTCTTTTTCTGCAAGGCTTTCAAAATTTGTTCATCAATCGTGCCTTTTGTGATTATGTGCTGAATAACAACAGCGTTTTTCTGTCCCTGTCGATACAGTCTTGCGTTGGTTTGCTGATACAGCTCAAGTGACCATGTAAGGCCAAACCACACAAGAGTTGAACCCCCGTTTTGAAGATTAAGTCCGTGTCCGGCACTTGCAGGGTGAATGAGTGCAACGGGAATTTTGCCATCGTTCCAATCGGAAATATCCTCACTTGTTTTGATTTCACGAACAGAAAACCTGCTCTTTATCCGTTCCAAATCGTGTCTGTACCAATATGCAATAAGCAGAGGCTTTCCGTTCATACTCTCTATGATGTCCTCAAGTGTTTCAAGCTTTCGGTCGTGAATTTCAACTATATTCTGCTCGTCATCGTAAATTGCACCGTTTGAAAGCTGGCATAGCTTGTTTGAAAGGGAGGCGGCATTAGATGCGGTAATTTCTCCGTCAGTGATTTCAAGAACCAAGCTTTTCTTCATTTTATCGTACTGCTTTTTCTCACTGTTGGAGAGTTCAACAACATAGTTGCTTGTTAAAAGCTCAGGCATTTTCAGATATTCATTTGCTTTCATAGAAACCGTGATGTCAGATATTTTTTCGTAGATGGCATTCTCGGCATTTGGCAGAGGCTTATATGAATACACAATCGGACCATTCATCTTGTCGGGTTTGAAATATGTGTTCCTGTACTGCCCGATAAAATAACCGAGCCGTTTGCCCATATCAAGAATTTTAAATTCAGCGAACAAATCCATAAGTCCGTTTGATGAGGGAGTACCTGTCAGGCCGACAATTCTCTTTACAAGCGGTCGCACCTTCATAAGACTTTTGAAACGCTTTGACTGATGATTTTTAAACGAACTGAGCTCGTCAATAACAACCATATCAAAGTCAAATTTATATCCGCTTTTATTCACAAGCCAGTCAACATTTTCTCGGTTGATTATGTAGATGTCAGTTTGTTCATTGAGTGCTGAAAGTCGTTCATTTTCATTGCCGATTATCAGTGAATAAGTGAGAGTGCTTAAATGCTCCCACTTTTTTATCTCATCAGTCCATGTGTTTTTTGCAACCCTGAGCGGTGCGATTACAAGCACCTTGCACACCTCAAAGCTGTCAAAAAGGAGATTGCGAATTGCAGTCAATGTAATTGAGGTCTTGCCAAGTCCCATATCAATCAGCAGTGCTGAAATCGGATGAGTTTCAATATATCTGATTGCATATTCCTGATAGCTATGTGGCTTGTATTTCATCAATCATTCCTCCAATCTGCTCTACATCGTCAATCACATAAACCTTGAATCCCAATCGTTTCAGCATCTTATACCGTGCAAGCTGGAGTGCTCTCGGCTTTTGGCCGTTAGCTTTCAGTTCCACCATGCCAAAATGACCGTTTGGTAAAAATATCAATCTGTCAGGCATACCGTTAAATGAGGGACATACCCATTTCAGACAGATACCTCCATCTATCTTCACTTTTTTTACTAATATTCTTTCAATTTCACTTTCACGCATTTTTACACCTCAATTCAAGGTGTGACAGGGTACGACTGTCATTTCCTATACTTATATATAAAGCTTATTTTTTTATTCTATAAGAAAAGGATAGTAAATAGCCGTCATAAACTGTCACACCTACTGTCATTAGTCCTCTTCCATAAAGTCTGTCTTGAGTTTTAAGCCTTTGATGTATCTGCCGTTCCTGTCACGAAATTTTTCAAAACCCACGGTTTCAAGAGCAGTATAGAAATCCGTTGTACTGCGGATATATTCACCCATTTGAGTACAGAAAATTCTGTATTCGTTATATACCTCTCCCGACTTTGCAATGTATGATGAGTCAATTTCACAGCGTTCGCTCAAAAAATATGAGAGCCAATCGTTGCTGTCCCTGTAATGCTCAATTGCATCACAGACCTTTTGCGGAGGAGTGATTTTGTAATTATCTTTAATCACCTTTTTTGATCCCTCAATAACCCAACTGAGAATTGCACCGCCGGCATGCTCAAAAAGATAGTCCGCATAGTTCTTAATATCAGCATTACCCTCAATTGTTGCATCAAACGGAATTACAATAAGTCTTCTCCATGTACCTTTGTCGATAGCACCGACTTTCGGCAGGTGGTTGGTATACAGCACAAGAGTATGAGTAGGAGTATATGAGAAAGGGTCTTTGTATTTCTTTTCTGCATAGATTTCATCGGTGGAGCAGAGCTGTTTAACATTTGCCGTGTTAAGCCTCATACCTTCCTCAAGTTCAGATGCAATTAACATTCGTTTGCCTTTTGCCTCTGCAAGCTCAGGTTTAACATTTCTTCTGCACCCGACTGTAAGCATATCCGCAGAGATGTTGCCTGAATATGTACCCAGAACCCTTGCTATGACATTCCAAAATGTACTTTTACCGTTTTTGCCTTCACCATATGCAATGATGAGAGCCTCAACATATACCTTGCCGATTGCAGAAAGACCAACCATTCTCTGAACATAGTCAATAAGGGTATCGTCACCCAAAAAGAAAGTATCAAGTGCGGATTTCCATATATCCATACCGTCATCTGACGGATTAACGGTTGTCTGTTTCGTAATTAGATGTTCGGGATTATGTTCGATTGCAAGGTCAAGTCCGTGTCTGAGGTCATATGTACAGCTTGGTGTATTCAGCAAAAATTCGTCTGCATCCAGATATCTTTGTTCAACTTCAAGCATAGGTCGAGCCTCCTTGAGCGTTGCGGAAATACACTTTGTATCTCTGCGTTTGACAGCATATTTCTTGTAATTCAGGGCATTGTCATACATCTCATATGTGTGTGTCTGCTCCTTGTTAAACATCTGCAAAGCTTTCTTTGCACCAACAGATACAATTATCTCCATACCACCATTTTTGACGAGCTTATCCATGGCTTTTTTTATTTCGGTTTCAGACTCAGCAAGCTGTCTTTCGGTCAAATCTTGAGAAACGCCTTGAGCCTTTGGTTTCGATTCCTCCCAAAAACTTCCGTTGTAGACCATATAGTCGGTAGATGGGGAATAGGAGAGAATATTTTTATACTCCCGTGCAAGAACAGTAGCTTGTCCTACATCTGAGAAATCTTCAGGTTTTAGTTTGCAGTCAGAGTTATATTCCTCGGGTGGAATGTATCCTTCTTGGTTTGACACCTTGTTACCGAACCTTGATGCACTTCGCCATATCACCTTAAGTTCGCTTTCAGGGAGTGGTGGATTACAGAGTTCTGCCTTCTTAAGGAAAATCTGATAAGTTTCTTCTGTATTTCCATATCTCTTGATAATCTTTCCGGCAATGTGGCTCATGGTACTGTTACGCTGACCTTCTAGTACTTGCTCAAGACTTGCATCGAAGTCAGCAAAGTCATCCTCTTCCAGATAATCAAGAATGGTTTTATTCCCTTCATAGAACTCCACTTCATCAGAGTCATTTCCATAAAGGAAACGAGCCGAATCAAGTGCGTTGGTATCGTAATAAGGAAAAGCAACGGCAATCCTGCGTTTCATATCTGCATACTCCTGCTCATCCGATACAATCTCAATAGGGAAGAAGATATGAAATCTTGGTCTAGCAGACTTATTTCCCTTTGGAAGGTTGTGGTGTCTGCTATACGATACAGCAAAAGCAACACCCGGTATTTCAAGTGCTATATCAAGAGGAGTTACCCATTCATTCGGGTTGTCCGAATGGTCATTATCACAGTCAAGCGGAATACAGTCGGAAAACTCGAAATTATCCTTACTGCGATAATTCCTTTTATACTTTGCAGTTACATGATCCATCTTCGTTGCTTTGATAAAGGATTCCTTGTCGGTAACAATTATCTTGTTGGGATACAAACAGTTCCCGCTATTACCGACACAATCTGCTGTGTATATAGTGAAATTAAGCATATTCATTTACCTCCTTCATCGCATGGTCAAACCATCTGATCTTCATTCTTCTTTTCTTTGCAACACCGATTTCACGATTCATACCACGACTTACCACTCCACCAAATACCCAAAGTTCCGTGCATTTACCAAGAAGTACATAATTGAAGTGCATAGCCATCTCACGTTCCGTTTCATTGCAATCATTCATAAACTGTGGATAGAGAAGATGAGGTGTTATCGGGATAGCATTCTTATCAACGGCAAATCTGCTGTACGCTTTTGCATTCTTTACATTATTCTCGATATCACCTGCATACGGACTGCAAACATATACCAACGGAAGATATGCAGCCTTTTTATCAGCTACCACTTCTTCACGATGGATATTGGTAAGAGCCTCATATGTAGTCGGGTCTGCATACCCTTCGTGATTAAACTTATCAATGCCCATATCTTTTAATCCTCCTGTTCAATGACTGGTAAGATACCTTCGTTCTTTAGAAGGTCATAAAGGAAAAGTCTGCCCTTCTGTGTCCAATAGGTATGCATCACACTTCTGCTCTCATCAATTGCATAGGTACGTGATTGTGTGTATCCGCATTCTGCATACTGCTGATATAAAAGCCATGTCTTTCTGAACTTGTACTGAACCCCAAGTTCATGAAGAAGTTCATTGAACTTGCGACCGCTCATACCGTAGTCCTTTGCAATCTGTGTAATTGGTACTGTGTTTTTGTTCTGTAAAATAAGGTCATAGTAGCTTGCCTTTGGCTGTATCTCTGCAATCTGCTGACGCTGAATTAGTGTCTGGCATTCAAGCTGTTTTCTTCTCTCACGCTCTTCCTTAAGCTGTGTAAGTGCTGCAATCGCAAGATCAGGATTTTCCAAAATCTCATCGATGGCATACATTCCATGTTTACGGATAGCCGGAAGAACCTCTGCCGTTACCCAATGTTTGAACTTCTTCGCATTAGGCATCTTGCTTGAAAGGATAAGACTGTAAAGACCTGACTCATTGATAATTGTTAAATCTTGAATACCACCAAGGGTGTCGCATTTTGCTACTCCCTTATCTTCATCATCAACGTGCTTGTTAATAGCATCTCTCGGATTACTGTATCCAAGAATTGTTGCTATATCCTTTGCAAAAAACATAATCTCGCCGTTTACAGTTGCTGTTCTTACAGAGCCAAACTCTGTGCTGTTAAATACTTGTAATTCCATACAAATTACCTCCTTAAATAAATTTCTCGGAGGTGTCACCCTCCTACCTGGTAGCCTTGGGAGAAGGGTTAAAAGGACGTTTTTGAAAAAACTTTTTTCAATTTGTTGATTGCACGTCTGTAACGATGACTGACAGTGTTGGCATCCTCACCGATTTCTGCTGCATACTCACCAACGGTGTAACCATCAAGTGCAATAGCAATGACCATATCTGCTACTGCAGGTTTAAGAAGACTTCTCAATGTTTCACAGCACTCTTCGTATTCAAACTGGTTATGTACTCCATCAATGGAACTGCTGAAAGCTGACTTATCAGCTGCTCTAAACATGATTGCCTCTTCTGTGTTGACCTCAACTGTCCCGTCCTTGCTCTTCATATAAGCGTTGCCAGTATGACGGTCATGCTTGTGCCAGCTGTTGTAATCGGGTCTGTTGAATCTCTCTTCGATTACATCTTGGATTCTCTTTTCGTAGTCTTCCTGACTCTCTTCTTCAGAAACGGAGATGTTTAACCATTTCTCCAATTCCATGTTCTCAACCTCAAGGGTCTGATACTCGTTCTCGTAACGAATCTTAATCTTCATAGTCTCCTGCCTTTCTGCCTGGTTCTTGCAGAAGGGCATAGGAAACAAATAGGGTCGGTGCCTATAGAAGTACCGACCCATGAATTGCCTGAAAAAGAGCATAAGGAAATAAGGGTACTTCTATCGCACCTTTCACAGGTTGTCATGTGATCGATGCCGATATCTGTATCCCAATGCCCTTATAGCTAATCAGGCCTTGTGATATTTATTTTTTAAGTGCCTCTGGCACTTAGATGGATACGCATTTCTGTGTACCCATCTCAATGTCAGGTGTTTTTATTTATAGTGTACACTGGAAATTTTTCTCGTGATGGACACGCCATGTCCGCTGAAAACTGCCGTAAAACACAAAAAAGCCGGAGTTACCTACTTTGCCTATAAAGGCTTTTGCAGATAACTCCGGCGGTTAGCTCCTCGATTCGTTACGGGGCAGTTTGCGGTAGTTTCTAATTTATTCTTTTGCTGCTTTCATTATTGCTTGATTTACTTGGTATTGCATGTCTTCCCAAGAAATCGTTTCAAACTTATTTTTATTTATCTTTACCTCAAGCGTTACATCTTCCCCATTTACAATAACATTGCAGAAACGAGGCGGTATATCTTTGTCGCTGTGAAGATTTCTAATAGGTGTCTTTATCACTCAACTCGACCTCCTTCTTAGAATGGCATTTCATCCATGTCATCAGATATATCATCCTTCATGAATGCATCAATTGCATACATCACGTCATTGTTTACCTTCGGATGTTCCATACGCTCCTTTACAGTTGAGAATAGTAACTCAAGAAACGGAGCTACTGGTGTATCATCCTGTGAGGCTACCAATAATTGACTTCCCTTGGACGGTACATACATCCAAGCTTCTTTAGCAGCTGCAGAAGGATCTCCAACTTTATGAATGCTCTTCTCAATATCCATAAGATAAAGCGTTGTTCCATGTTTTAATCTAAGATTAAAACAATCTCCGGCAATATATGTCTTGGGACCAAAGGTCTTTGAATTGAATACGATTTTAGTTACTTCCTGCGGATATTCACAGTCTGTCTCCTCATAAAATGTTTCTTCTGCAAACAGAGGATGGTATACGAAACCATTCCTATCCGGCTCCATTCGATTCAGATTAAACGCTGTCTCTCGATTCCAATCGAGCCTATCCTTTAATGTATCTTCCTTTAATTTATCGAAGAAACTTGTAATATACTGCTCTGTCGGTGTAAGTCCAGTAAGATCAACAGATATCAAAGTATCAACACTAACCTTAAGAAGCTTTGCTGCCGTTACAACAAATTCCATACTCGGCTCGGATGTATTTCCATCCTTCTCCAGACGAGACATATATCCTAATCTGATTCCTGCTTCCTTTTCAATCTGACCTATTTTAACATCTGGATTTTGACGTAATAATTCCCGAATATTTGAAAAACAAAGCGTTTTATTAAAATTTTTACATTCACTTAAGTATAACTCCAACTGAGTAAGAAAACCTGCCCACTGAGTACGTTCCTTATTCAGTACATCCAAACGATTACGTATGCTTTCCTCCGTTCCATATTCTTCGATAAGATCATAGCTTTCCTTTGATGATGAACTTTGTTTCGTGCGTTCCCACCTTTGCAGTGCATCCTCAAGTTCTGCAAGACGGCTATTTAAATCATCTAGTTTATCTTCTACCACCTGCTTTTTATCCAAGGTTTCATCTTTATTGCAGAGTCCCATACCCGCAGTTGCTATGAAACCACGCATTATGTCTACATCTTTGATATCACTAATTTTAACATCAGCTAATTTCCGTTCTTCTGACATATCAGTGTCTCCTTTGCATTTTTATGATATTATTATACACCATTTGCATTATTTGTCAATATGTGCAAATATATTTTTGCTATTGCATATATTTGCAATAGCACTTTCTTTTTTGCCGCATAGTAAAAGACCCGGAAGTTTTCTTCTTCCAGGTCACTCTAGCAACGGACATGGCATGTCCGTTTTTTATAAAATAAATTTTTAAATTGCTACATCATATTGCTCAAGATATTCTTTAACAACCCACAGTGGTTCCGGGTACTTCACATGTAAGGCTTCACTAATCCACTGATGTTCTGGATCAAACGGTTTCAGCTTACATCCCAAAACATCCAACAGCTTCTCGCTTATCATTGGTGGCAAGTTAAGCCCGAAACAAATCAACACAGCAGTGTTCAGATTCGGAGCTGTTTTCCCTTTAACGATACGGCTGATTGTTTTCGGATCTCTATCAATCAAGTCACCGAGATCCGTGTATTTCATATTTCTCCAGTCTAACAACAACTCCATGCACTGCTCTGGATCGTCCGTCATCTGCTTTCGAATATTCAGCCACTCCTCCTGTTGCTTCTTTCGCATTGCAATCTGTCGTTCCGGTGGAGCATTCTGATACCCATTGTGATATTTTACATCAAAGGTAATATCGCTCTGCTCTCTGTTCAAGAAGCAGATGGTATGGTATGCGGACTCTACCTTACTCGTGATGCTTAGATCAAAGACAAGACAACATTCGTTCATATGTGCTCTGGCATAATCAGTCAGTATAAGCCGACCGTCCATATCAGTGCAAACATATAGCGGAGAATTGTAGACATAATGATTTTCTATAAACAGATAATCACCATTAGCAGTCTTTTCACGGAGTTCCGGATTTGAGAAGCGCTGAATAGCTGCATCTTGAGCACTTATCGTAAATGTCTGATATGCTTCAATTGAGCCCTTTCGGAAACCATGTGGTCGGACATACTGACCATCAACATAGTTAAAAGTTCCGATTGCACCATCAAATCCAAGTTCTACTAATCGAATCTTAGCCGCCTGCCTGGATACTCCAAAATCGACTGCAAGTTGGTCGATGACCATCTCCATAACATCCATTTCGTATTGAGCATCGGTCTCACGCAAAAATGTAGCTATGTACTCGTTCGCCTTGGCTCTAAACGGAGTCTGTGGCATCTGAATTCTTGGTGCAAGCTGATTAGCCTGTTTCTCCATGAATTCCGTAGATTTTTTTGATATTTCGGATGCTGCACCGCCTACAACTTCGCAGCTGATGCATGATGCTGCTTCATTATAAAGCCGTTCTAATACAAAAGCTTTCCTATGCTTATCCCAGTGAACGCACTCATGAATTATGGTTGTATTCACTGATCCGATATTTCGAAGTAGGTACACCAAAGGATCTACAAGAATGGTTTTTCCTTTAATATGAGTAAGAACATCTTTCTCTGCATCATCATCATAAATGTCAGCATCGGCTTCCTCAAAATAAATCTGACCGAAAACCGATGAATCATCTTTAATACGGTGGCTTTGAATCGTCAAGTCCAGTGCTTCTACCAATCTTGTCGGATCTACCCACACGGGAGATTGACCCCTTGGGGGAACTCTCAGTGCTTCTGGGAAATTTTTCTTTAAAAAATTCTCTGCAACCCTTTCAAGTTCAGAATAAGGAATAATTGGCACAAGGGAATCATCCATCGGATCTTTCACTCGATTCTTACCATTGTAGCTAGATACCGATGTAATTTCAAAGTCCTCCAGTTTCATATCCAGATCACCCCGACAGGACACCATCAACCAGAAAGTTCTCTCTTCTGATACATCATAGTGATGGTTGCCATCTTTTATTTCAATATTCACTGACAGAGCAACATCGAAACTAATCTTCATTCCCGGAAGATCTTCCACCCAGACATGCTCCACATGAACATCTGCAATCTCAGTTTCTCCGACAGAATGCACTCTAGTAGCCAGTTTTTTTATATAGTCCTGGTTATCCTCAATGAACTGCTCGGCTGCCGCCCAGAACTCATTGTCATATTTCTTTCTAACATAATCCGTAAATGAGCGGCTTACCGCCATACATAGCACCTCCTACAATTTCAGCTTATCAATATCAATCTTCTTCCTGCTCAGATAGCAATTAAAGAGCATCTCTGCCAAAATTAAGCGTATCTGTATATCCTCCAAACCTAAAATTTAAAGTAGGATAATTGTTTTAAATCGAAGGAATTAAATTATCTTCAATGCCTTTTGCAACACAATCAATATTTGCAATTCTAGCTGCGAATATCAATTCGACAGGAACAGGGTCATGTTTACTTTTCAGATGACTCGATAATTCTTTGTTATAGGATGTTATATCCAAATCGTAGGTTGCAAAAATACCACTACACACAGACTTAATAGTATCAGCACTACGTGTGCGGCTTTGATATATTAGGGTAATTATTGTTTCCAAACATAATCTTTTCATTTTTGCGACCTCCCTCCTTATATAGCCAAGTGTTAATTGTTGAAAATTCAAAGGAATATATCCCTGCATATCTCAGTGAACATGCCTCAGTTTAGCTCCTTTTCTACAAATGCTATATATCCTGTATTGTATATACAACATTATTTGCAAACTCATGAATCGATTGCAAAAATTTATCACCACTCTCATCCCCTATATTGACGAAGCAAGCATATATTAATGAGGGATTAAAAATTTCGGAATTTAATGAGAGTATTTCTGTTCTTCTATTGGTAAACGATGGGTATAACAACAATGCTTTTTCACTGTGAAGTAATTTTGCATACATCATAATTTGGTATATATCTGCATTTTTAAATTGTCCATATGCTTTATTTTTCACATCCAGTACAGCATAAGCCGATGGCATATAGTCAAATACTTCATCTTCCTCTTTATACCTATATATGATGTCCGGTTGATATTCTCTTCCAGAATATACTCCAGTACTACCTATTACATCTGCAAATCTTTTCTTAGCTGACCACGTAGTAAATTCACGTTTTTCTGGAATTTCTTTGAGAACTTTAACTACAAAATCTTCAAACAGCCTATCAAAATTAATCAAAAAACTGTCCGTTCCAACGGAGGATCCCTTATCACTGTATGTTAATTGATCGATAATCATTGCTGCATACGTTAAAGTTCTCCTATATCTAGCAGTGTTGGAATTAAAAGTTATTTCTTGAAGTAAAGCACTGCCATTTTGAACATTTTTGTCAGCCCCATAAAAATACATTTCCAACTGTGCTGCATCTGAGAAATACTCGTCCGTATGTTTTAATTTTTCTAATGCAGATAGTATCAGCGAATTAATATTATTCTTAATCGACAATTTTGATACTCTACTCATAACTGGCTTTCCTTTACCAGTAAGTACATTCGTATAAGTTCGAGTATAATTAACTTTACCTTGTAACAATTCGCTTTTAATATCTGTCTTTTGATAAGAACGTATAATTCCTTCTTGAATATTTCTTTTGAGGTTCTTAATGAACATTGATGCAACATCTGCACTTGTTTCAGACTCAGAAACATCCAAAATCGCTGTGCTATCAGTTGGTCTGTACCCATACACATAAAGATAAATTCGTATAATGTGTTCGAATCCAATTTCGTGATACTTAGGATTCAAAGATATAACTCTTGTTGGAGTTGTTATATAACCAACATACGACTTACTTAAAGGAAGAATATTGTTCAGTTTTTCTTCTCGGGTCCAGCTAATCGCATACTTTTTAGTGAACTCTTCAAAAAAAGCCATTTCTTCTGGCTGGACAGTAATAATGTTTTGTTCAGCAGACTCCATTATTTCCATAGCACATCTCCTCATTCTCCAAATTCAGCAGAGAAGGAAGCCATGAAATCATCTAAATCTTGTATTCCATCGGACAGGTTTTCTCCGACAATTGATCCAATGGCACTCGCATTATTAAAGCTGTATTCTCTTAATGTTGGTAACAAGACAAAATTAAATTGGTTTTTAAAGTCATTTGCTTCCCAAATATATTTACCTGACTCATTAGTCTTCGGGATAAAATAGGACTGGCCTAAAATAAGCTCTGGGTCTTTTAAAGTGTCAATAATTCTCTGATTAATCTGTTTTAAAATATTTCCCAAATCAAAGTCTTGGAATATAACTTCCTCAGATAAGAAGTCATAATTTGGCAAAAGAGGTACGAATGCAAATCTTCTTCTTATCGCTAAATCTAAGAAAGCAATATTTCTATCACTTGTATTCATCGTTGCCACAATATACAAATTGTGTGGAATTGAGAGAGTTCCTACATCTTCATATTCTTTTGACAAACTCGCTTCATAATTTCTGTCCAAAGCAAGAATTGATTCTCCAAATATTTCTGCAATATTTCCACGGTTCAATTCGTCAATCACCAGCAAATATTTATTTGATTTATCTGGATCACTCTTAACCTTCTCAATGTATTTTAAGAATACTCCCTGTTTGGTAGTGACATATGTACCTCCATCTTCTGATCTAAGAACTTCAGCACCAATAAAATCTTCATATGAATAATTTGCATGAAACTGTATCGTTAAGCTATCAGCAAATTTCCCACTTTCTGTAAGAGTTTTTGTATATCTTGATTTTCCGACACCTGGCACTCCTGTTAGCACAATTTGTTCCTTATTCATCAAAATATCAAAAATATCGCTATCGCTAGGATTATCACCATTTAATGCCAAGTAATGTGCCACCGTATCCTTATCATAGACACTAACTTGGGCATCTTCAGGTACTGAAATCGCATTAACTTCAGGCATCTTTGTTGCGTCAAAATCGAACTGATTTCTCACTTCCTGCCCCTTAATACTGTCTGTATCTGGAATTAAGCGACAATTTGAGATATCATCCTCAAACAACCAAAGGAAATCATTTTTTGTTATTTTAAAATACTTCTTGATTGCTTTATCCAATACTCTTGAAAACTGCTTCTCATTTGGCATTGAATCGAACTCAAATGAGCTAAAACGAAAAGTCCAAGCTGCTAATTTAGATAATGATATTCTTTGACCCTTTAAATATTTTTCATCAATCAAATCCTTATAATTGCTTCTAAGAGTAAGCTTTGAATCCACATCATTAAAAATAGGGACATTGATATTCTTCTTCTCAACAGTATCTTTCATTCTTCCGGGAATTTTATTAAATTCAGTTCCTGGTTGATAAAAGGCCAACTTTCTAAAGGCAGTTGGAAACATAACTCCTTTTGAGCTACACATTTCTCCAGAATCAAATAAACCACCAAGCAGCCATAAAGAATTTAACTCTTCCATCTTTTGCTCAACAGTTAAAGCACTGTTTAAAAATGTTACAGGGTAAGAAGCACTCACTCCCATATGCTTAGCCATTAAAAACAAGAACAGCATATCATCGGTATCAAATCCTGCATTTTTAAAATATTCTATTGATTCACTAACTTGGTCTTTTTTTATGTAACATTTCATTTATTTTTCCTCCTCAAAAGCTTGCTTGTAAATAGCATTTGCAAGCACCTCTGCAAGATGACAAGGTACAGCATTTCCTATTACTTTATACATTGCTACTATGTTTTTAGTTGTATCATCAATAAATTTAAAGTCATCCGGGAACGTTTGAATTCGTGCAATTTCTCGAATCGTATAACGTCGATTCTCTGTTGGATGTGTTATTCCACAGTTTTCCGGCTGAGCAGATGCTGTAATCGTTCCGTTTATTTCATCTCTGCTAAAGCGTCTATAAAAATTTGGCGCATGATATCTTTTCATATCATCTCTAATTCTTTTGAATCTAGGAGAAAGATTCTCATATGGAATGTTCTTCCACGAACCTCCTTCTGGAATCTGATCAACCATATTTTGTGCTTGAGGAGAATATGGCCAAAAAGTCTGATTCGGTACATCTGCAGGAATATCCAAAATATGTCGTAACGTAAGCTTGCTTTTATCACTCTGAATAGGTGGAAATTCAAATGTCTTTCCGAGATCCTTTCTCAAAGCTACTAGTATCATACGTTCTCTATTTTGTGGAACTCCATAATCTGATGCATTTACAACCTTGTAATTTACGAAATAACCCAGTCTTTCTAAGTCCTCCTTAATTACATCAATTAATTTTTTTCCGCTCTGATGTTTGGAAGACATCAAACCTTTAACATTTTCAAACAATACTGCTCGTGGTTGCTTATGTTCTATAATTCTCAAACACTCGAGATACAATTCACCTCTCTCGTCATAAACGCCCATACGATTACCAGCGTTTGAAAATGGCTGACATGGAAATCCAGCAGTTAGAATATCACAATCTGGAATATCATCTACAGGTACTGTAGTTATATCTCTTCCATCAATTTCACCTAGATTGAGTCTAAATACCGCTTGGGCATCTTTATCAAAGTCATTTGCCCATACTCTAGAATAGCCTGCATTTTCAAATCCTTTGTCCATTCCACCACAGCCAGAAAACAATGACACAAGCCTTGGTGAGTATGTTTTATGTTCAAGTTGAGTCTCCGTTTCCTCACTTTCCTTTACTGAATCCAGTCCTTTTAATTCCACCACAGCATTCAAATCACACTGAAGGGTTTCACATATTTTAAGTAAGGTTGACATACTTACATTCTTATTCTTTCCCATATTCGCAATGGCATTCGTTGATAGCTTTGCCATTGTTCTAAGATCCTCTTTAGACATTCCTTTTTCCAAAAGAGTATGCCATAAAGGTTTATAACTAATTTGCATTTATTCACTCCTTAATCTATGTTTCAGCAGTTTCATTTAAATCAAACTCAGCTTAATCATTGTACCACGAAATTTGAGTTTTATCAAGATGTCCTATCGTTTTGCAATTCCGTGAATGTTCATATTCTGTAAGCAAATATGAGACCGAGCACCTATTGAACCCCTCTAGGGTTCAAACCTCTGTTATCCATTCCATAGTGTCAATCTTGCTGAGAGGACCGATTCCCATTCGGTTATTTTCAAGCATCAAAAAAGGACTTTCCGCAAGACTTCATATATCTTTTAACGATAGTCTTTGAGAAAGTCCTTTGTTTTCTACACTATATTTACTTGTTAGGGTTCACCTTCGACATCAAGACTACCATCTCCACATGAAATTATTAGGCTATTTCATGCATAATCTGTTATAGCACTATTTTTCAATGGTTATAGCATTTTTTCTTGTTCCTAATCATCTACTTAGTCCTCTTGCGAAAATAGGCTATTTTATTAGATTATTCATTTTAAGAGCCTTTTCAATTCTGGATTGAAATTCTTCCTCTTGTTCAAGTTCATAATCCTCTTCGATCTCTGCTTCGCATTGTGGACATATGTAGCTCTTCAAAAACACATCATCTCCAAATGAAAAGTCTGATAAATTATCAATGCCATAAAAATTTCTGCATACTTCACATTTATAATACATTTCATCTGGATTTAAAGGATGAAGACTGATTATTCCGTTTTTACCTGATGTTTTTAAATAAAGCATATAGATAATACCTCCGTTACTATTTTGGTACTACCATATATCACTCTTTTCTTCTATATTATCAAGTAACATAGAACACAAAAATTCATCTAATTTTCTTCAACTAACTGTGTTAATTATGCTTTTTAGAGCCGTACTTGGTTTGCTTTCTTTTAGAACCATCTTCCGTTTTCTCCACATTACTGCGTTTATTTTTCACAAATCACAAGTAAACACTTTTGTATAATCGACCCAATCTCAATATTCCTGTCTATCCGACTATAAAAACACCAAGGGTTTATACACTTTTTCAGGCAAATTTCGCAGTCTATTTTTTAATTCTAAAAATCTCAAAAGGCCCTTATTTCAAGCCTTTTTTACACTTTTACTTATGTACTTTAGTCAACAAGACTACGCTCTCCACATGGCACGGTTGTTCAACGAAAAACATACTCAACCCCTATTGTACAAGGGAATGGTGGAACGCACTTTTTCTAAAATACTGGGGATATCGAGCCTGTGAAAGGTTTGTCTTGCACTACTTTTTTCGTATAAGCAAATTCAGTTTTCTATCATCGATTACTTCAATCTTATTTTTATTCACTAACCAATATTTGATGCAATCTCTTTAAAATGAATGGCCCATTTCTATGCTTCATATAGTATTATTCAAAATAAATTTTAACCATTTTACAATGTGACTGTTTGATTCAATAATTGTCCTTCTAATGTAATCACATGTTCGTTTGGTACATAATGGTAAATAGAGGCAATAATAATCTGATTATTTGGGAAATCACGCTGAAGTATCTCCATCATTTTGCCAATATTGATGTCATCAACTTCCTTTCCTTTGGGTGAATCCATTAAAATTGGTAATTTGATACCCAGTACTTTTTCAATTTCGATTATATATGCCAAGCGAAATGAAAAAACTGTTTTATGCAACAGTGCTCCGGATAATTCTTTAAGATTATTAGTAAACAGATATTTCCATGTCATCTTTTCTGCTTCGGAATCTCCAAGTTCCCCCATATATTTCTGAACAGTTTTAATCATAGACTGAGTTACATTGTTTCTATCATTAGTAAATTGAGAAATCTGGTCTTCCAATGATTTTTTCTCTTTTTCCAAATCATTAATTACTTTCTTAACATCAACCGGACTAATATTAATATCTGTCATCTTTTTATCAAATACATCTGCTAACGATTCTGATGGAAAAAGAGATAATTGTTGTTCTTCTTCCTTTATTTCAAGTTCCAGTCCTTCTATTTCTTTAAGATTCTTTTCTAATCTTGGAATAAGCATCTTTTTCTTCGCACGAAGAAGATCTATACCATCAGAAGCACCCACAACCATATCTCGTGTAACACATATCTCTTCGCCATTATTTAATTTAATTACTAACTTCATCTCATCAATTAATTCGATTGCTTTTTTATTATTTTTTATATTTTCATCAAGACGTTTAATCTCCTTTTTTATCGAATCCCTCTCAACTTTGAGTTGATCCAATTTTAATAGCCGCTCACGATTATAACTATCTTGTGTTAAAGATACACTTGTTGATGTAATGGTTTCCCTATACTCTGCAATATTCAAAATTTGTTTATATTTCTTTAGGTTTTCCTCAATTTTTCTTTTTCGAATTATGAGGTCTGCACAGCTTCTTCCAGACAATCCCCTTATTAATTCATCTATATTAAAACGAACCCCTGCTATAACCTTTCCACGATTTAGAAGTGTCCATCCTTTTTCTTGGTCAACATACATAGCACCAAGAAGGTTATTGAGTATGTCTTCATTGTCAGTTCCAAAGATTTTTTCATGTAAATCCTTACTCTGTACTGGGAGTGCATACGAAAGTTGCACTTCCTTCTCAATTAATTCTATAGATTCAGATGTGTCCCTGTTAAGTGTTAATAATGTTCCGTCATCTTTTTCAATAACAACACTTATGCTACATGATTCAATTCTAAACTTTCTTGTCCCTGGAACTGCATAGCCAAGTCCATATAGAATGCAACGCATAAGTGTTGTTTTTCCAGTACTATTCTTTTCGCTGAAAATAAGATTAAAACCAGACTCAAAAAAACGTTCTGTACAAAACATACCTTGAGAAATGTATATAGATTTAATTTTCATAATGACACACCTCTACTAACGTTATCAATTAAGTATCTTTGTTGAATCACTTTGGCTAAAATTACTTTTATAACCGCTTCTTGAACTTCTTTATTCAATGATTCGAACGAAAAAACAGAAATGTAGTCTGTCCATTTATTTGCAACGAACTTTCGTATACGTTCTTTCATCGACAAATCACAATTCGATGAATTGTAATCAAATATGATTTTAGTTATGAGACTATATTGTTCAGAAATAGTATTTATAATATACGAATATTGTGATGTAACCTCATCTATAAATCCTTGGTCATAATCTTCTATATATTCTGATGGCAACTGTTTACCTAGAGTTAGTACAATCACCGGCCATACAATTTCTTCTTTACTCAATTTTATAGTTGTGTCAGTTTTAGAACCATTATGAAAAAGATCGTTTTGCCAAACCCGCATTAACTCTATGCTACTTAAAACCTGACCCAGATTAAGTTGATTAATAAAATCTTTGACTTTTTCCTCTATTACCGCATACCTAGTTCTCGAATTATCAGTTTCAAACATGAAATAACAAATTCGAAATTTGTTCGTATCAAAATGACCATTAATCTTATCAACAATATTATCAATAACTTTCTTTGCTTCATCTGAAAGATTATTATAACCAACTGTTACCGGTGGACCATAGAAAAAACTCTTTGATGTATCCTCATTTAGCGGATTTTTGGAATTAGTGATAAGAATTAATTGTTCTACCGATTTATTGTCAGCAGAAGAAAGGGTTTCAATTGCCTTTTTTAGATTTCTTCTTACGTTTGAAAAATCGTAGCTTCCTTTTACTATTCCTTTTGCTTGAGCCATGATTTGACTACCATTATTCATGGTTAACTCGATATCTTCAGAGGCTCCCTCCATTCGAATTGCTTTTAATTCTTTTATATTGTCTAATAGTAAAAAAATAGTTGCATTGACTTGAAAATCAAACCCAAAAACTTCTGGACTCGCATTAGTATTATTGGCCATTTGCATTTTTCCCCCTTTTTTTGGATTAATATGCTTATTTAAATACATTTTATAATAAATATGATGCCATATTAAGCTATAAATTGTCACATAACATAAATATTGTAATCCCGATCAAGTTGCTATCTTAATAATAGAACAGATTATCTTTTGCCGTTAACTATACTTAATAAGTTAATCGACATATAAGATATGAAATGTATGGTTTTTGATTCGCAATACCTTTTACAACTATCAGACTATCAATTTATCGTTTCATTTTATTAGTTACTCGTTCTTATCTGTTCTCCATCGGGAAAACAAATGACTGTTCACAAGTAACCTCCATCACATCGGCTATCTGTTTCAACTCTTCAAGAGTCACAGTATCTCGTTTCAGTTTCTTACCAAAGTTCTGTGGAGTCTGACCTATCCGTCTGGCAAGTTCCGAAACGCTTATATTCTTTTTATTATATAATTCTTTAATCATATCGGATGTCTTCATACTATCCCTAATTTTATGCAAATATCACATAATTAAAGTATAAACCATTTACTTGATGAATTCAATATTTTCAAAATATGTTACGGCTTTTTACATATAGAAAAAACACCCTGTAAATTGTACAGGATGTTAAAAAATATATTAACAATCAAAATAAGTGAATGTCTTGAAATTTTAGGATAGGGGAGAAGTAGTCTTTTAGTAGTCTGCATTATTTAAGCTTATGAACTGCGGTGTAGAAATGATATTTACTTACTCAGATAAGACTCATTCAAAGCAAATCACACCCAGCAAAAACTGCTGTTATATATAGGTATAGGGAATTGCTTTCTGTTACAACCCTTTTAACGATAACTCGGCAATAATAATGTTCGTTCTAACCCTATTAACGATAAGGCATAAAAGCTGATTTTAAAACCGTTGAAAAGTAGTCTTTTGGTAGTCTTGTACTTTTCAACTGACCGTGATTTGCCGAGATTTACAAAGGAATATTGCGGTTTGCAAAGCGTTCGTGAGTCATCCCATGGCACACAAACATTATCTTAATCATAACAAAATTCCTCCCAATTTGCCGTAATATGCCGTGATTAGCAAGGGTAATTTGAGTATAACAAGAATGAGTATCACTTTTAATATTTCATCGAAACACGCAAATCAAGGCAAAATACGGCATATTGAATTTTTCAAAAGTAGTCAAACAGTAGTCAGTTAAGGGGGTGCAGACTACTTTCAAAATCAACCGTATAACGATAGCTTTTAAGCAAGGGGGTGCAAAATGGATTTTTGCTTGTTATAATTCAATGAGAGAATTATAATTCACCAATTCAAGCTATCGTTAATGGGTTTAAAAGATGATTTTATTATAGCATAAAAACCTTTTAGTCACAACTTTGGAACTTGAATTTTAGACTTTTTTTATTGAATAATATTGTTTTTTATTTTCTCCATTGCAATATCTCCTCTAATGAACGCGGTTCATACTTCATCCACGGTTTCATGCATCCAACATTAATAGCCTTAACCTCTGTTTTATAAACATGTCTGCAATCATTATAAATCATTTCATACAGACACTTCTGATAATATTTATCCTCAGCACTATTGTGCGTATGTCCGTATAGAAGAATAGATCCTTTCCCCATCTTTTTCCAACTGAAAATAGGGTAATGGCATAATACAAGATTGTAGTTTTTACCTTTCACAGAATCATGGATTTCCTTATAATCACACATGTCTGCAAATAGCTGATGATATCTATAATCTGATACATCATCATGGTTTCCTTTAATAAGTATTTTCTGCCCTTTTAATGTGGATATGTACGAAATAAGATTTTCATTTTTCCCTCGACAACTTATATCTCCAAGAATGAATACTTTGTCTCCATTATTTACCTTGCAATTCCATTTTTTTTTGATTATTTCATGCATCTCTTCCAGATTTTTAAACGGTCGTTCATCAAATCTAATTGAAGTTTCTTGAAATAAGTGTAAATCGCTAATATAATAATTCATTTTCGTTTCTAAGTTCCTTTATTTTTCTAGGGTGTCATTTAAAATCACTATGTTTTTATTTAAAAGCTATACGGTTATGAATTTGCTGAAACACATATACCATTATTATTTTCGCCTTCAACATAGAATTCTTCTTCGGTGTCCAAACAAACAGCTGCTAATCGACCGTTTTTTAAGTTGCATCCACAATCAATCGCAATATGATTATTTTTTCTGTAAACATATCCAGGTCTTGGATTCCCTTTAATTTTCTGCGTTGGAGTGTGTCCTGTTACAAGATTCACATCGTCATAATACTGAACATCATATTTTGCTCTGCTCCAAACAAGTTCCTCTATTTCATAATCTTCTAAAGTTTTTTCCAGACTAAAATTGCCAAGACCACCGTGAACCAACAGATAATTTTTACCGTTTACGGTCAATTTTTTATATAGTTGCAAATCGTTTAAGAAATCTATAACCTCATATTTCATATCAAGATCCAGAGCACGAAATTCATCGAGTGTTGTCTTGCTTCCGTTGCATTGCCATATCACCAAATTGTTTAGCATTTTTTCATTTAACTGATCTATTGACATCTCAGTAATTTCTTTCATAAGAAAAGGCAAGCACTGTAAAGCCATATATTCATGGTTACCTGCCAGGCATATAGTATTTGGCATTTCCATGATTTTCATAAGTGCCTTAATGGGATGAGGTCCTCTGTCAAGTATATCCCCTAAAATATAAAGCGTATCAGTATCCTTTAATTTGATCTTATCAAGCAAGTCCAAGAACATATTATATTGCCCGTGAATGTCTGAAATAACATATGTAGCCATAAAATTACCTCCAAAATATTAATTTCACTCGCATAGTTTAAAATTCATACTCATACATCTCAATTTCTTTCAACTGTAGTTGCTCAGTTTGTTTTTAGCAATCTATTTACACATTCTATTATAAAATTTCTAATCTTCTTTGCATATAAATCAACATAGTGATATTTTTGTTTCAAAAATTATAAACATATGCCTATGGACTAATATTGTCAGCATTTTAAATTATATTGCCTTGTTTTTCTGTAATTCTTTTTTTAGAAAATCAACAATCTTATTCGAGCGATATTTAATCACATTTGTGGCTTTTAGCAGATAATCCCTCAGAATGTTTAAATATTCCTGATCTTGATAATAGCTTTCGCCTTTACGATCTTGACTCTCTGCTGTTATTAACAATCTCCTTTTTAAAGGCGTACAAAAAAGCAATTTGGGCTGTCCATTTTCAAAATAATCCTCCAAGAAAAATCGTTTTTCCCATTTATTGATCTCTAAAAAAGCTGGGTCATATTCTTGATTACGGTTTAATTGCATCTCAAATTTTGTAAAATGATTATCATCAGCTTTTATTTTATCTTGATATTTCTTGATGGCTAACAAGAACCAATCAAAGTAATCTCTCATTCCCTCGCAATCGTTGCTGTTATAGTAACATGCTCTTGCACCGTTTATTCCGTATTTTATTGTACTTCGGTTAGGGATTATAATAAAATTTCCTACCCAATGGTAAGTTTTCTCAAATTCCTTTATTTTTGACCACAGTTCAAGATCTTTGTCTGCGCCAAATAGTTTTGCTCGGTATGCGAAATCATTTTCTTTGCTTTTTTTACCAATCAAGGAGCCGAACGAATTCATTGTATCCCCGCGAAAAGCATAAGTTCCTTCCATGTTCCAAGGCCCCATATTTTCAAAGCTCAAGTCATAAATATCACCCCACAAAATGATATAGATTGCCTTCATTATTAGTGTCATATCAGGATCAATATCTCCAATAAACTTTGAAAGTTCATCAAAACAATACGTCCTCAGACCTTCGACATCTCCAGCTAAAATTTCCTCCACAAAATTGCTTAAAAGCTCCAATGCGTTTGTGTAATCTTTCGTTTGTTCATATTGTTCTCTTTTCATTATTTCTTATCCTTTCTTTCCCATTAGTTCTTGATCTATGGCAACCTTAGTTGCTCGATGGTAATCCCAGGCTCTGTGGACATAATAAAAAATGGGTTTATATACATCAAGAATTTGCTGCACACTATAATTAAGAATGTGGTTCATAGATTCCTGAAAATGCTGAGAGAAAATCTCATAACGCATCATACAGCCATTAAAAACATCACCAGCTGTTTCATCCATGATGAATGTATGCTCATAAAGTGAATTGCAATCATACGATAGATGCATATTAAGGTAATTAATAATCCTCGCTGCTCGTATTGCTTCCTCTTTATTATGTACAACTGGCTGGCCATAGTAAGACTGGCAGTACAAATATTCATCTTTAAAGCGAACACAAGTTTCAACACATCCACTAAATATTTCTGGAATTTCTGTGAATAGATACAATGTGTCTAACGATTCTATTTTTATAGGTCTGTTTTCTTCATTCAGATATCTGAAAGGAATATTCTTTTCTTTTAAATATTGCAAGATTACTTTTTTAATTTCTTTTTTTAACATTGGTACCACCTCTACCTTTTTTATACTTAATTATAATAATTTTAAATCATTTTTTGATTTAAATTATAGAAGCGATACTCGTTAACTAAAAAAAGTTACAAATACTTCTTTTTCCTTTAAAGTCCAAGTTGTTTTTCTAAACAGACCACTGCAATAAAAAGCTGTTGTGCAAAATAGATTCCTTTTGTCTATACCACAACAGCCTTATATAATTATTCTGATTTATCTTTTTTGAGTTTTTTCAATGCTGTTTCTATTCTTTCTATTACTATCTTTTTTAACTGAGCCCCTTCTAAAATTTCTATACATTCGATGTATTGCATTACCCAAAATGAAAATGCATTCACATTTATATTGGGAAATTTTATTTTCAGCATTTTTACATTTTCTGACTTGTATTCGCCTTGAATTTCATATAAACCGTTTTGATTTAAATCATCATCTTTTGTCGCTCCGAACCAGTCAAAAATCTGTGTAAGTTGATCTGCTTTAAATCCTAACACGATAGTTTCTTTTTTACCAGAATAAAAATACGGATTTGAATAAATAAATTTTAGGGGGTTATTACTTTCCTCTACAACAGGTTTTACACTGCCTTCGTTATCCATCACTGTAATTTCTGACATTAAATCAATTCGGAAATAATAAAATTTCTTTACATTTTTTCCTATAAATGCCATCAAATAATATCTACCATTATTCATCATAATCCGAAATGGAGATACACATCTTTCTTGATTGCCAAAATTAAGTTTTACTTTCTTATTAATATAATCATAGAATGCTAATTTGAATTTAATTTTCTTATGCTTATTAATAGCTTGTTGTATTTTCGATACATTTTCCATAACATCAATTTCGTCAATTTTTCCATCAATATCTGAATTATTTAGTTCGAAAAGTTCTTCTTCAAAATCTCTTGCCTCATTCACAGCACCTTGTCCAAAAGTTTTGCTCAGTGCAACATAATATTCCCGTTTGATTGCCGGACCCAATATTTTTGAATATGTAACAGAATCTGCTAAATACTTTGCAAAAGTTGGAATATCTACAGTTTCAGCTATTTCTCCCAACTCTTTTTCATACCAGTATCCAAGGATTTTCTTTCCTCGCTTTGTTCTCTTGAATCCTATCTTACTATCGCTTATAATTTTGTAACCATATTCATAATTCTTGTCCTCTTTTACTATATCCTTATCTATGTACTTATCTATTTCTTCTGTATTCTCGCCAATCAGTCTGCGTAGATTTCTTACTAATGTACCTTTAGTAGGTAGTGGGCTTCCTTCTGAAATGAATTTTTCTTTCATTATGGCATAGATTCCATTTATTTCGGAGGGCTCAAATTTAGTTCCATTTGTGGATTTTATAAAATCTATGCATTCTTGTTCTGTCAACTTCATTTCTTTGTATCCTTTCTGCCTGTTGAACTGTTCTATTAGATAATTTTCGCTTTATTTATATTATAATATACCTATTTACTAAAATTTTCAAATTGATTTTAGACGCAAATTGCAATAGCAAGTTGAAACAAATTTTTTAAATATCATAATCATTAGAGTAGAAGTTTATAAGTTACAGTAGTACGAAGTGCAGTAAAAACATTTAAGTAGCGTATATTCTATCTAACTGCTTTTCAAACAGTTCCTCCGATGTGTGATAGTTAAGAATTTTTCTTGGCAGTTCATTGATTACATCTGAAAAGAACAGTATGTCTTCCGTCTTATAATCACTCATGCTCTTTCCTTTAGGAATAAATCGTCTTAACATTTTATTATGACATTCATTAGTTCCTTTTTCACATGATGTGTATGGATGGGTAAAGTACACAGATGTTCCGTTATTCTCTATTTTAGATAGATTGGCAAACTCAGAACCATTGTCGCCTGTGATACTTTTAAACACTTCTGACTTCTTATTCCCAAATTGATTTATTAAATTCTGTAAGGCTTCATCAATAGCCAACGAAGAGAGATCCTTTACCTTTGTCCACAATGACATTCGTGTTTGTCTTTCGACTATTGTCATTATAGCCGGTTCTGTATCTTTCTTTTTGCCAAGTACACTGTCTATTTCCCAGTGACCGAATTCTTCTCTTGAATTTACTGTTTCAGGACGCTCTTCAATGCTTTTACCCAGTATTTTCCTGTTTTTCCGTGCGTTCGAAGATTTGGTGTTTTGCTTAAGCTTTTCCGGTAAATCTATGTTTTTGATTGTCAGTAATCCTAAATCCACGTAGTTGTAAAGAGTTTTGGTACATACCATTTTATCAGAAGAAAACAGATTGTTTTCTTTGGCATATCCTACACTGGCATCTAACGACCAACCTTTTTTGGTAAATATTTCGACTACATAATTGAGAAATTCAACACATTCAAGGCAATGGTAATTCTTTTTACTGTTTACTCTATTGTCTTTGTATTTCTGTTCAGCAATATCAGGTTTATACCTTTTGACTTTGCCGTTATACAAATACACCGTTATGCTCTTTACTTCTTTATTGATTGTATTGTATGGGCGATGAAGTCCTTTTGCTATTTTGGAAACCGACCAGTAGTCTATATTAAGCCTGATTGATATATAGTAGCGTTCTTCTCTTGTTAAGTGTTGACCTTTCTTGTGCTTTGGTGTAAAATTAAGCATATCCATAGTGACGGTTTCCTTTCGGATTTTTGTTGTGGTAACTTAATTCTACTACGAAATCGTTTCTATGGATATTCTTTTTTATTCTTTCATCTTCATTTTACAATCTGCGTTTTTTCTTACATATTTTTCCTAAGCAAAACCTTTATCACATAAAATACATCAGACAGAAACAGCACTCACACCGTAATGATGTGAGTGCTGTTTTTATTGTACTCGAGCTTCTTCCTGTAATTTGATGAGAAACAGCTTTGCATTGGAAGTTTTGAATTCACCGATTTTGCGACTGACTTCAACTAAATACTCAAATTAATATTTTTTCTTTGTATTTGTTATAGGTCGGTGAGATTTGAAATCTGTTCATATCCGTAATCATTATTGTGATAGATTTCGATTTGCTTTCTTGTATTTATAATCCAACACCATTTGAAATTGCAATCTGAATTTGAGTCATATCGTTTACATTAATTTTACCGTCGCAATTTATATCCGCCGCTTGTTTCTGAGTTTCTGAAAGTACCACATCACCGGTAAGGTGTCTTTGACCTAATGTAACATCAAGAATAGAAAGCGTTCCGTTACAGTCAATGTCACCAAGGAGAACATCGCTTGGTTTATCAAATGTATAGCTAATATAATATTTCTTATTTTTTCCGCCGCCTTCTTTTATGAATTTAGCATTATTGCCGTTTACCTTTGCCGTAACTGTTTCAATATCGCCCCACCCATAAATAGGAGTAACCTCAAT
This sequence comes from Ruminococcoides bili, assembly GCF_040093295.1. Lineage (NCBI taxonomy): Bacteria > Bacillati > Bacillota > Clostridia > Eubacteriales > Oscillospiraceae > Ruminococcoides > Ruminococcoides bili. The sequence continues at coordinate 12,570 of NZ_JBBNJY010000008.1, read as the reverse complement.
TTTTACTGTATAGGATTTATTGCTTATAAATTTACTGTCAGTCGGTGACCATTCAATTTTGTTGATATTTACATTGCCGGCAACGCAACTTGCCGTTTTGGCAGGTGCAGCACCAACTGTTGGAGCTTTAATATTAACCTCAATGTTCTGGGTTTTGTATTTGTCCGGCACGCTAACATTGATGTCAAATATCATATACCTTTTTCCGTTTGCTCTTTTTAGTGTGCCTACGCTGTCTATGCCATTTACTCTTCCGTAAATGTTGTTGTTCAGTTCATAACCGCTTTTTGGAATAATCTCAAGTGCAAGACTCAGTTTTTCGCCTATAGAAATTTTGTAGCTGTCATCAAGACGCTTTCCGTACTTTGCCCACTCTACTTCGCCAATCGTGTATAGGGCATTTTCGGAGGTTTTAGGCTTTTTGTAATCACCGATTGTTTTGTTATTACACATATCATCAAAATTGTCAAAGTAAATATCGTTCATATATTTGAGCTTTTTGTCGATTTTGATATTTACTATATTTGAATGTACGGTATTATTGCCACTTATAGCATCGCAGTATATCTGTTTGCCGTTAAGCCAGTCGCTGACTTTGGTAATAAATAATTTTTTGCCTCCGAATGATGTGGAAAGCTCACCGTATCCGTTGGTTAATATATAGAGCCAGTCAATTTCTTTGCCATTTTCATCAATAATATGCCATTTATATGTGTCTGCATTTGTTGCATTAATATCAAAGGTAACAGCGTCACCAAGGTTTGGAGAATACCCGTCTGTGGGCTGAGTTGTAATAACCGGATTTGGAGCTATTATTTGAAGATATTTTTTACCTAATGAGTTTGATACAATATTTATGTCAACTTTTTTTTCGTCATCATATACTTTGCACTTTGAAGATATTACATTTGAAAAATCAACCCTTCTTGCTAACCATTGGTCAGTTATTTTGGGCTTTTGCAAGAAAGTAATTCCGTAAGAGCCTACATATGTGCCACCTGAGATAACGGGGAGATAATCAGAATCTAATGTTGTTTTTATGCACACAGCACCTTCAAAATTATAATTATTTTCATCAAATAGTTTGAAATACCCGCCGTTAATGTTAAATGATTGCATATTTGTTGCTTCAACAGCAGCTTTTGTAGCATAGTAGTTTCCGCCGTTGATTGTGAGTTTACCGCCGTTTGCTACAACGCCAAATGCCTGTTTACGTTCATAATAGTCATCATATTCAAAGTTACCTTGGTTAATTGTAGCGGTTGTATATTCATCAAATACAATCGCATTATACAGTCCGCCAAAATGACCGTTATTAATAGTTATATTTTTATAGTCATTCTCGTAAGCGTTTTTAACTAAAGTACCGATTACAGGGCCTTTTGATGTTGCTTCAAATTTACCGCCGTTAATGGTGACATTGCCTCCCGTAATGTTTATAGCCGGCTTTTCAGTATATGTTGTATATATGCCACCGTCTATTTGCAGATTTCCTTTTGAAATAACGCAAGGAAAATCATAGTAAAACTCTGTGCTTCTTGCTACACCCGATATATTGCTCAATCTTAGGCTTGCACCCTTTGCAACATTAAATATACATCTGTTATTGTTTCCTGAGAAAAAACTGAATGTAGTGTTGTTATCGTTTAAACTTGAAGTATCAAACTGAAGTATTCTAAGACTACCACGTTTTATGTTAAAAAGACAATCATCATAAAGGGTTTCCCTTGAAATTTTAAAGTTATTCATATTAATAGTAATTTCAGCTTTTGGATCATCTAAGCATAACTCATTATTTCGTTTTGAGTCTTCTATAACTTCATAGCCATTGTAACTATTGGTAAAATTTATAGTAATCCATTGCTTTCCGCCTTTTGCAAGTGCGGCTTTAAGCTCGTCATAGCTTTTAACAATAATCTGATTGCTTCTTTTTGGAATTGTAAGTGAATCAAATTCATAATTGCAGCCGCCGCATTTTTTATACCATCTGCCATCTGTTGTATTGGTAGGCTGCTTGTCAACATACCAATGCTCTCTTCCTTTATAAGATGATTCGCTATGAGTATAAACCGTATCAAGCATTTTTTTACCGCAGGTTTTGCATAACTCATAATGCTCAAAAATGTCATATGCCTTTGCTCCGCTTGTGTGGATATGGTCTTTAGGAGAACAAATAATTCTTTTTGTCGCACATAATAAAACAGTATCGTTATCGGAAAGATAATTGGGATCAATATAAGTATCATTCGGAAGCTGACTTTTCAATGTGGATACAGGCATAAACATTCTTTCTTCCGATCCTTCAAGCAAATTGTTATCTGTATCATAAAATTCAACATCTGCTTGCATTCCATATGGTATTGTTTGATTTCTTACAACAAACATAGAATAAAAATAATAACTTTCTGTATCAACAAACTTTGGAAGGTCATTCATTTCTTCAGTCAGTTGTTCACTCATTGAACCGAAAAGAGTTTTATAGAAATTTTCAAATTCTTTTGGTTCAATTGAAGCACTAATACTGTCGTTGTCTGAACTCCAAACTGTACCAAGTAATTCGTACTTTAAATTACCGCTGTATTTAATATTATGATCAGGTTTTGCGTCAGGTCGTGGGTAGGTAATATTGCTGATTTTTATGTTACAGGTTACTGCATTTGTTGATATAAGCGACAATGGCAATACAGAAACAGCCATAAGTACCGAAAGCCCAATGCTGAGCAGTTTTTTTGAGAGTTTTGCTTTCATATTTTTTCCTCCTTTATTTTGAATTGCAATATTTTTTTGCTAATAAATATAAATAGTTTTGAATATCAGTATCAAAGCTATAATCCGATACTGTAAGTTCTTGCTGATTTTCCCACTTTGTCGTGATTGAGTATGTAGTTATGTCGCAAGCATCGTATGTTATATTTTTATGATTGCTATATAAATTATAAAGATTATTTTTTTTTGCGAAATTTTGAATTTTTAAAAACTCATTATAAGCTATTTTTTTATTTTTAAATTCTATATGCTTACCGCTTAATTCAAAATTCTCAATGGTACAATCTGCTGAAAAGTAAGCCTTACTGTCTTTTGTGTATGCTGTAAAGCTATAACAATAATTATAGTTTGAATGGTTACAACTTATGCTTATATATTCAAGCTGAGGTGAAAAAGTTGATTTGTTTTTATCTTTGCAACTGTTAAATAAAAATATATTGAGTATACACAATAAAATCACAACCGATTTTTTCATTTTCAAAATAATAATATTCTATAAAACAAATAAAGGCAGATGAGTAAAAACACATCTGCCTTGTAATTTTCTATCAGTTAGACTTCTTATTCATTACCGCACCAACAATAAAGAGTACAGGTAATACAAGGCCTATTACGAGTGACACGAAATTAAAGCCACTACCGCCAACCGCACCAATAATAATGCCGAGTAAATTAAATATTGCAACAATAATACCGAACACTAAGCACGAGGTTGCTTTTTCGGGTTTTGTACAATTTTTTACACCAATGATACCTGCAATAAGCTCAGCAACCGAACCCAGAATCATAACAACACATGAAGTATAAATTATTGTCGGATTAAGTTGAACAGAGGAAAGGTCGCCGTCTGCTAAGTAAGTTAAAGTACCTACACCTGCAATGGCAATAATGCTCATGATAATAGAAATTGCACCGCCGATAATCATTAAAATACCAACGACTTTAAGTAATCCTTTTCCTTTCATAAAAAAAACCACCTTTTCAATATATTTGTACAGGAGATATATCCTTGATACAATTATATTGTACAGTAACTTATAATATTTTGCCCTACCCATTTGGGTAGTTTTGGCAAAATTACTGTAAATAAAAGGTGGTAAAGTTATATTTTGTTATATTTTAATATAGAGGGTTGATGTAACCGCTTGAAATCATAATAATTGCAAGCTGAGCAACACTTGAGCATCCGGTTTTTGAAAGCAGATTACCAATGTGATATTTTACTGTGTTTTCCGAGATATAAAGCTCCGAGGCAATCTCTCCTCTTGATTTATGCTTGCAAATTAATCTGAGAATTTGCATTTCTCTTTCAGTAAAAGGAGTTTCACCCTTTGGCAAAGGAATTGTTTTGGGTTCAGGAAAATATTTTTCTCCATTGAGCACTTTTCGTATTGTATCAATAAAAAATGTCATACTTTTGCTTTTATATACAAATGCGTCTGCACCTGCCTCTTTAGCACGAGGAGAATAAGATATTTCATCAAAGCCGCTCATAACCACTACCTTAATATCTTTAAAATTCTGTTTGATATTTTCTGTAGCAACAAGTCCGGAGGAGTATCCCTCTGTGCATACATCTAACAGTACAATATCCGGACTTAGCCTTTCACATAAAAGCACACAATCGTTCGCATTTGCACTTTCGCCAACAACGCAAAAATCATCTTTTTCCTCAAACATTGCTTTAAAGGCTTCTCTGACAGAAGTGTGGTCGTCAACAATCAATACTTTAATCATAGTTTTCACCCTCCTTTACGGTTAACTCAACTGAGAAATGCGGATATGGTGTAACACTGAGGGTTCCACCGAGCATTTCTGCTTTATTTTTAAGTCCGGAAAGTCCTGTGCCAAGTTGGATTGTAGTACAGGTATTTGTTCCGTTATCTGTGATTTTAAGAGAATTAATGCCATCCTTGCTCTTGATTTCTGCACATACTTTTGTGGCAAGTGAATGTCTGACCGCATTTGTACTGCATTCTCGTATTGTTTCTACAAAAAGTGCGGCTATATCATTATCATACGGCATTTCTCCGATTATTGCAAGCTCAACTCCTATTGATGACATTACTTCTTGCAGGAGAATCAGACTTTTATCAGATGCATTTTTTTCATCCGATAATATATCTTTCATTATACTGTTACAGAATTTTTCAATAGCGTCAGCGTCTATATTATCATCTTTATTCTGTAATTTTCGCAAAAGTACAGAAAGCTTTTGTCCCAGTAAATCGTGTACTCTTGTGCGTATCTGTAACAGAGCACCCTCTTTGCATGAGGTTTCAAGATTATTTAGCTGAAAATTCAGTTCATTACCTTTTTGAACAAGTCTTGCTTTCAGGCTCAATAGCTCCTGCATTGCATTCATCTGTTCTGTAACATTTGTGGAGGTAATCAGAAAGTATGGTTTTTTCTTTATATACATTTCGGTTTGTTTAATCATATAATAAGAATTTTTAACTTTGCAAACTGTTTGCTGATTTTGTATGTTGGAAATATTACGGATTTCGTTTATAAACTTTATTCCGCTTGTAAATTCTTTATTAAAAATCTCCGTCATCAAATTACTTATGCAATGATTTGCAAGCAGAATCTGCCCGTCATTTCTGCAAAATAAAATTCCTGTATTGAGTGCGTCTATTGATTCCTTTACAGAAAGCGGAGTTATAGTGTTTCGTTTTAATTTACTTGCTTTTAATATTAAATGTACACTTCTTATAATAAACATTATCAGTGCAGTAAAAAGAACAACTGTAAATGTACCGTTTGTAAGATGATTTGCAAATGGCAGCAATGGCAGAGCAAAGCATATTGATAATGTTATGTGTGCTTGCTTTAAATAAACAGCAGTTGCAATAAGCATAATTAAAAACAAAATGGATGCTATGTACCCAACAGCTAAATATTGTTCGGGATAATAAATTGATATATTAGTTTGGTAATAAATGCAGGAATATATATAACCATAAATAAATTGCAGCAGTATTACGGAAAATTCAAATGATAGTTCGCAAACATATTTAAAACCTTTTGTTCCACTGTTAAATTTGTATATAAATGCAAAGCATTGCATACAAATGCCTGCAATTATCAAGATACAAACTAAAATTCGCTCAAATTCAGGATAAAAATAAATGTAATTCATTGCTTTTCACCACCCTTAAGCAAAAGCCAAATGCCAAGGTTATCGTCATCATTTTGCTCGATGATTTTACCACCCGATTTTTCAAGTGAAATCATAAATTTTTTGTCAAAAATATTACTGTTGATTTTCGTTGAGCTAATCACCTTTATAGAAATTTCCTTATCGGATATTTCTATGTGAGCAAATATGTATTCGCATTTTGTTTGTGTTGCTTCGTCAAGAATGTTGTACATAAACTCATACATAAGATTTGCGTGTTCAATGTCAAGCTTTTTATTGCCGTTATTGGTGCAGAGCAGCTTTACTTTGGAATATTCTGCAAAGCTTCCGAGTTCGTCTATATACATACTTAGCTCATCAGAGGAAAAATATTTTTCCTCAAGAGCAATAAAAAACATATTACATCTGCGTTTTATGTAGCACAAAAGTAATGCGGCTTTGACAGTAAGCAGGGAATTATTGTTTTGATTTTTCATCTTTTCAGGTAAACGGGAAAGCAACTTGAGTTTATCGGAAATTTCACTCTCAAGACTGTTGCAAATGTCTATTTTTTCCTCGTTTTGTAAGTATTTTCGCCTTGCTTTTTCTTCTTTTCTGATTAAGGCATTGGTTGCCCTTAGCTTTTCTACGGTAGTTTTAGTATTTGAATACATTTTGTTCAGCTGAGAAATATCGTCCTGCCAAACAACATATCCGCCGGAAATTTTCTTGCTGAAAAGCAGTGTGTTCTCATCAAGTTTTATTGGATTTTTACCGTTAATAATGCTGTCTTTTTGTTTATCGGTAAGGCAGTAGTCGAAATTTGCGGTAATTTCTTTTTCAAAATAATTGTTGAGAATTTCCATTTTAAGCGGTGAATTTTTAAAAAGATTTTTGTATTTTGTGTTGGTGGGAATAAGACTGCTGCGCAAGCATACTTCCATAAATGCGAGGATAATAAATGTGATAACTACCGTCATATCACTCTCAAAGGCAAACGGCAGACGCATTACATAGGCAACAGTATATAAAAAAATTAAAAGGAAAAAAATAACAGGGTAAAAAATATTTAGCTTATTCGGACTTTTTATACTGCGTACTATAAGCCACAACAATACAATGAAAGTTTGTAATCCAATGCACAGCATAGATAAATAATATACAATGCCGTAGGTGTATTCAGAGGAACCGTTTTCAATTCCGTTATAAAACGAAAAAGCAAGCTGATGGTAGTCATTTGTGTATATCAGACATAGCAGAAATAGTTCAACCACTATAAAAGGCAGAATCCGCAGCGGTATGATTTTGTTGCTGCTTGGTTTGTCTGTTACGCTTGTTAAATATAACAGACCTGTTGCTATACCGAATTGAAAAAGATAGTAGCTGTACCAAAGCTGTCTTTCAATCATCGGAGAATTAATTTGCCACTTAATGCACCTCGCTGTAAGCCATAGAATAAGCATTGAACCGATAATAATAAAAGATAATTTAACCCTTTTGTTAATTACTCTCAAGCCAAGCACAGCTATCCACAGCACTGTTAATGTAATGAAAAATACTGCTGACAAAATATGCTCTTGTCCGTCTGCTGTTGAATATCTGCGTTGCTCAAAAACTGTTCTCCTCATCTTTTTAATAACATTTGTTGATTGCTCGTTAAAGTGCCGGTAATCGGTATAAATAACAGCGTTAGAATATTTTTCTTGGGTAGGATACAGGGGAGATGCGTTGTTATATGTTCGCAAGTCATTTTGATTTATATTATTGCAGAGATTGTTTTCAAAACATAGTGGGTATGGTGAAAGTATTCCTTGCACAAAAGAAAGAGTACCATCATTTGGAATAATAATGTTTATATTTTTGTTACCTCGTTTTAGTTTAACAGCCTGTGTATCGGTGCAGATCCATATTGGAAGTTCAGTATTGCTGTTGCTGAGTCTGCCGTTTCTTTCCATTTCTTTCAGGTAATTAATGGCATCGTCAAGACGGTAATTTTCTTTTTTAAGCGAATAGCCGATTGATGCGGTAATGTAATTATAATAATCTGAATCTATATAGATTTTTTCTTCAACACCTGCAAGAGAATTAAAGCTGTTTATGTTTTCTTTTACTTTGCCTGTGTCAACTGCTATTACTATCGTTGTGATATAATGTGGATACCAATAATAACGCCCGCCACTATCCATAAGGCTTTTTGCAAGCAGTTCATCAGCTTGAGCAGCATAACCGTTATTGAGATTATCTACTGCCGAACTTTCGGATATAACTAAATTATATTCATCATTATCACATTTTAATGCATTAAAGTAATCCTCGTTATTGACTGAAATGGTCTTTATATGGTTCATACAACCGTTAAAAAGAGTACAAAGCAAAATTAAGAGCATAACCAAAATTGAAATTTTAATCTTTTTGTGCATTACTTCACCGCCTTTTAGCTTTAAATTAATTTTATTGCATGCAAAATTTGAAAGTTACATTATTATGAATATTCTAAAATTGTAACATAAAATTTCGTATAAGACAAATTTTAAAAAATAAAAACCTTAGCAAGCGGTGGCAAAAAACCACCGCTTGTTTATTGTTTATATAAAAATAATTCATATTTTGCTTTGCAATTGCATAATATTGAGATGTAAAAGATTTGCGATAAACAGATGCGAAAAAGTATTAAAAAGAATATATCAATTTACCGAATTAAGTAATATAAAATTTGTCAATTTAACGAAATTAGTGTTGAATTATTTTAAATTTATTAAACTTATTGACTTTTTAATATAAAAGTAGTAAACTAATAATCAGTTAGCGAGCGCTAACTTTTTTGTACTGTCAAAGTTAGTTAGCACTAATGTTGTATAGCGAGGATGGTGAGCTTATGCCTTTAACATTTGCCGATCCGGGCGTTGAAAACATTATTAAAAAAATCGGAGGTAACTCTGAGGTTCGTGCACATCTTGAAAACTTGGGTTTTGTTGTTGGCGGCACAGTTACAGTTGTTTCTTCAATGGCGGGTAACCTTATTGTTAATGTAAAAGGAGCACGAGTTGCAATCAGCCGTGAAATGGCAAGCAAAATTATGATTTAATGGAGGTACAATATGAGAACTCTGAGAGAAGCAAAAATCGGAGAAACCGTAAAAGTTGCAAAACTTAACGGTGCGGGCGCTATTAAGCGCAGAATTATGGATATGGGTATTACAAAGGGCGTTGAAATTTATATCCGTAAAGTTGCGCCGCTCGGTGATCCTATTGAAGTTACAGTAAGAGGTTATGAACTTTCTTTGCGTAAAGCCGATGCTGAAATGATTGAACTTGTTTAAGTTAAATACGGGGTTTATCCCCGATATTTTTAAATTCTAAGTTAGTCTAAAATAACTAAATCTATGAGAGGAAGACACTAATGGGTATTAAAATTGCACTTGCAGGTAATCCTAACTGCGGTAAAACAACCCTTTTTAACGCTCTTACAGGTTCAAACCAGTTTGTTGGTAACTGGCCGGGCGTTACCGTTGAGAAGAAAGAGGGTAAGCTCAAAAAGCACAACGATGTTGTAATTATGGACTTGCCGGGTATTTACTCACTTTCTCCTTACACACTTGAAGAAGTAGTTGCTCGTAACTACCTTATCGAGCAAAGACCTGACGCAATCCTTAACATTGTTGACGGTACTAACCTTGAGCGTAACCTTTACCTTACAACACAGCTTACAGAGCTCGGTATCCCGGTTGTTGTTGCCATTAATATGATGGATGTTGTAAAGAAGAGCGGAGATAAGATTGACACTTCGGCACTTGCTAAAGAGCTTGGCTGTAAGGTTGTTGAAATTTCTGCTTTGAAGGGCACAGGTATTATGGAAGCGGCAGAGGCTGCAATTGATGCTGCCGAGAACACCAAAACTGTTCCAATGCACACATTCAACGGTGTTGTTGAGCACGCTATTGCTCATATTGAAGAGGCAGTAGTTCACGAAATGCCCGAAGAACAGCAGAGATGGTACGCTATCAAGGTATTTGAGCGTGATGATAAGGTTATGGAAAAGCTTAACCTTAGCGATGAAATTAAAAAGCATGTTGAAACTGACATTGAAAATGCCGAAAAAGAGCTTGACGATGACAGCGAAAGCATTATTACAAACGAAAGATATATTTACATAGCTACTATTATTAAGACTTGCTATAAAAAGAAGAGCAAGGGCAACCTTTCAACATCAGATAAGATTGATAAGGTTGTTACAAACCGTTGGCTTGGCCTTCCGATTTTTGCCGTAATTATGTTCCTTGTTTACTTCATTTCAATGCAGACTGTAGGTTCAATGGCAACAGACTGGGCAAATGACGGATTGTTCGGTGACGGTTGGCATTTGTTCGGTATAGGTACTTCACAGGCAGAAGAGGCAGAAGAAACTTACGGCGATTCAGATGCAATCATTGAAGCTTTCAATGAAGAATACGGTAATGACGATATTGCAGCTGCAATTGATCTTGAAGATGAAAATTATTCTGAAGATGCTGCTAAAGCTGCTCTTTCACAGCTCGTTACTTTAACTCCTGCAGATGCAAGCGTTACTTATTCTGTAGAAGACGAAGAAACACTTGAAGTAACAGAAACTCCTGATACAACTAAGGCTCAGTTACAGGAAGCTGTTGACAATTATCTTGATACAAATTATAAGGAAGGCTATGGCGCTCCTGATGCAAGCACATACGGTGTATGGGTTCCGGGTATTCCTGTTCTTATCGGTGACGGCCTTGACGCTATCAACTGTGCAGATTGGCTTAACGGACTTATTCTTGACGGTATCGTAGCCGGTGTTGGTGCGGTTCTTGGCTTCGTTCCACAGATGCTTGTACTTTTCTTACTCCTTGCTTTCCTTGAAAGCTGCGGTTATATGGCTCGTATCGCTTTCGTACTTGACCGTGTATTCCGTAAGTTCGGCCTTTCAGGTAAATCATTTATTCCAATGCTTGTCGGTACAGGCTGCGGCGTTCCGGGTATCATGGCTTCTCGTACAATCGAAAACGAGCGTGACCGTCGTATGACAATTATGACAACAACATTTATTCCTTGTGGTGCTAAGATGCCATTTATCTCTATGATCGCAGGTGCTATTTTCGGTGGTTCACCGTGGATTGCTACATCAGCTTACTTCATCGGTATGGCTGCAATCGTAGTTTCGGGTATTATGCTTAAGAAGACAAAGATCTTCTCAGGCGATCCTGCTCCGTTCGTTATGGAACTTCCCGCTTACCATCTCCCGACAGTAAGCAACCTTCTCCGTTCAATGTGGGAGCGTGGCTGGTCATTTATCAAAAAGGCCGGTACAATCATTCTTCTTTCAACAATCATTGTTTGGTTTACAACATACTTCGGATTTGTTGACGGTCAGTTCCAGATGCTTTCAGAGGATCAGATCAGCAATTCAATTCTTGCCGCTATCGGTAACTGCATTGCTTGGATCTTTACTCCGCTTGGTTGGGGCAATTGGCAGGCAGCCGTTGCATCGGTTACAGGCCTTGTTGCTAAAGAGAATATCGTTGGTACAATGGGTATTCTTTATCCGGGCGGATGGTCAGAAATCGGCGGTGCTTTCACAGCAATCAGCGGTTTCTCATTCCTCGTATTCAACCTCCTTTGTGCTCCTTGCTTCGCAGCTATCGGTGCTATGAAGAGAGAAATGAATAATGCTAAGTGGACCTGTTTTGCAGTAGCTTACCAGTGTGTATTTGCTTATGCAATCGCTCTTATGATTAATCAGTTTGGCGGACTCTTTACAGGTAATGTAAATGTTATCGGTCTTATTTTCGCTGTATTGGTACTTGCATTTATGATTTATATGCTCGTAAGACCATACAAAGAGGCTAATACATTAAAAACTTCTGTAAAGGTAAAATAATTTAGATTTTGATAGAGGAGGATGTATATGCTTACTTTTTTACTTGATAATATTGGTACAATAGTTGTTTTGCTTATAGTTGTTGCTGTAGTTGCTGCAATTATTATCAGCCATTTCAGAGCAAAGAAAAAGGGCAAATCTTCTTGTGGCAGCTGTGGCTGCGGATGTGCATCCTGTGCAATGGCAGGTAAATGCCACTCTAACAACCATAAATAATTATTGCTGACAAAAGCGACCGAGCATTTTAAGTGTTCGGTCGCTTGTTTTGTTTTTTGATTATTTTTCAATAGTTGGGGGTAAATTATGGTTTAGCGGAATGATTTATCAAGCAATTTGCTGAATCATAATTAAATATTACAACAAATATTTGGATAACTCCTTATAAATAAAACAAGGCTATCGCATTTTAACCTTGCGATAGCCTTTCTTGTATTAATTGTTTTTTGGTTGTTGTTTGAAATATAAATCTGCAATGCGGACAGGCGCTTAATGTAACAAAGCAGACTATCAGTAATTGGGAAAACGACAATATTCAGCCGTCTGTGGAAATGCTTATTAAAATAGTAAATACCTATTCAGTGAGTGCGAACATAACTGCCGTTCCTGAATGGAAAATGATTTAAAAAATGCTTTCTATAAAAACAAATTGATTGGATATGTCGGTTTATGGGGGAGAGTGTCAAAAAAGAAAAGCAAAACAAGCGACAGTTTAAATGAACTGACCCCAAAAAGTTAGACAAAGTTATAAAGAAATAATTATGCAAAGCGACTAAGAGAGATCTTGGTCGCTT
>NZ_JBBNJY010000089.1:0-1342 GCF_040093295.1 Ruminococcoides bili | reverse complement strand
TGAACTGACCCCAAAAAGTTAGACAAAGTTATAAAGAAATAATTATGCAAAGCGACTAAGAGAGATCTTGGTCGCTTTTGTTATGCAGCTTTGTGTCTGTAATCTACAGGAGACAGTCCATCAAGCTTAAGCTTGATACGCTTGTTGTTGTACCATTCTATATATTCCGTAAGTTCCGAGATAAAATGCTCAACGGACATAAACTCTTGCAGATACAGCAATTCTGTTTTTAATAAACCGAAAAAGTTTTCAGCACAAGCGTTGTCAAGACAGTTGCCCTTTCGGGACATACTTTGCCTGATACCCTTGTCCGCAAGCATTTTCTGATAACGCTTATGCTGATATTGCCAACCTTGATCCGAATGCAGGATAAGATTTGTATTATCGGAAATTTTGGCAAATGCCTTTTCAAGCATATCTGTTGTTTGTGCGAGATTTGGATGACGGCTAAGATTATACGAAATGACTTCACCATTATACAAATCAATGATTGGTGACAGATACAGCTTTATTCCAAACAAAGCAAACTCTGTAACATCTGTTACCCACTTCTGATTCGGTTTGTCTGCCTTGAAATCTCGTTCAAGAAGATTAGGTGCAATCCTTCCGACATCCCCTTTGTATGAGTTATACTTATGCATACGAACTCGGCAAAATATGCCCATTTTTCTCATCAATTTTTGTACTGTCTTATGATTGATAACAAATTTTTTCTTCAATTCTTGTGTTATTCTTCGATAGCCATAACGACCCTTGTTTTCATCGTAAATATGACGTATTTCAGTTTTTATGTCAGCATATTTATCCGGTTTTGGAGAATTAAATTGTTTGCTGTAATAGTAATATGTGCTGCGAGGGATATTGGCAATATCAATGAGCAGCCATATTTTGAATTCGTGCCTCAGTTCCCATATCACTTGTGATTTTTCTCTTGCCGTACCCTTTCGGAAACCAAGGCATTCAATTTTTTTAAGTATGCATTCTCCGTACGAAGTCGCTGTACCTCTGAAATAAGGTCTTCCTCTACTTCTTTCTTCAGCTTTTTGGGACGACATGTTGACTTGCGTCCTCGGCGTTCTATGTAAAAGCCTTCTTTCCCTTCTTCAAGATAGATGCGTTCCCAGCTTGCTACTCTACTATGATTACTTATGTCAAATTGACGTGCAGTTTCACTGTAACTAAGTTTTTCCTTGTGCATCGTTTCTACTACTTTGATTTTGAATTCCGGCGTGTACTTTTTATTCGGCTGTCCTTTTGGCATAAAAATGCCCCCTTTCGTTAGTTTTAATTACGGTATATTTATATTATACCTCATTGTCTAACAAAAGGGGAGCATTTCAAA
>NZ_JBBNJY010000088.1:0-1494 GCF_040093295.1 Ruminococcoides bili | reverse complement strand
TATGTGAAAGATAAAGGTTTTGTCAGCGCCGAAGCCTTGTGGATAGGTGCAGAACTTATTGATAAAAATGGAAATGTCGTCCTTGTTGAACAGCTTTACCGAGAAAACTTAGGTGATGAATCGGTTAAGGTCTATAACTTTCAAGTTGAAGATTATCATACATATTTTGTTGGCTTAAATACAATTTTGGTTCACAACTCAAATTGTCGTTTAATTCAAAATTCGGACGGCTCATATGATGCTGAATTGTCTTATAAGGAAGGATGGACACCTGAACAAAGAGCACAGGCTGATGCTAAATGCAAAGCGTTGTCAGATGCATACACCGTTAAAACCAATGTCGCAGGAAAGAGAAATGGTACAAAAACATCACGCTATAGAAAAGATAATGCTATTCCTTCTAATCAAGATGTTGATCATACAATTGATCTGCAACTAGGTGGTCAAGATAATGTAATTAATATGAATGGATTAGATAAAAGCGTAAATAGAAGTTTAGGAAAGCAAATTAACATTCTTATTAAAAACCTTCATGAAGGTACGGTGCTTGGAAAGTTTACTATGAAGTAAGGAGAGAGTAAAATGTTTGAAATATTTAAAAAATATGTGGGCTTAAATGATGGGGTAATTAGTAATTCACCTGAGGAATTTCTGTCATCAGTTGAAGGAAAAACATTCTTAAATGGAATGTATCGTGTTTTTAATCTGTCGGAAATAGAAAAATGGTGTAAAATTGTTGTACATACTTTCCCAGCATATAAAGGTCAAATCAAGGTTTTTGCATATGATTGGCTTGGCAGAATATTTGCAGTTAAAAAATTACAGGGTACAGTACTTATGTTTGAACCGGGAACGGGTGAGGTCTTTGATATCCCGGTAACTATTGAAGATTTTCACAATGTAGAAATCGTAGAATATCATGAGGACTCGTTGGCATCAGAATTTTTTAACGAGTGGTATGAAAAACAGGAACACTATGTATTAAAACACAATGAATGTGCCGGATACAAGGTACCGTTATTCTTAAACGGGGATGATGTTGTCGATAATTTGGAGATAAGTGATATGGAAGTATATTGGGAAATAATGATGCCGTTAATTAATTTATAATGATGAGTCAAGATACTGTACAGAGCTGACTTAACGGAGTATTACATTTGAGATAATGATTATAACACGAGAATGAAGTTGAATGAAGCCTTTTGAAAGAATAAGAAATGATTTGTGGAATGTTATGAGGCAATACATTTAAAGCAAAATGACAGCTATTATGTGAGGGGAGGTGTCCTATGGCAACAATAACACTATATAAAGAAAAAGTCAATGGTGTTGGTGGACTGATTGATAATTTGATAAAATCATCAAGTAATCTTGATGTTCAGCTTGGAACACTGAAAAATACTTTCAAGGTGTTGACAGCAGTACTTGCAATTTGCAGGATACCGTTGATAGTATCAGTTCCTCGTCAAAAAGTGAAAAATCAAAAATTGAAGA
>NZ_JBBNJY010000087.1:0-1829 GCF_040093295.1 Ruminococcoides bili | reverse complement strand
CGAGCTGTTTGGCGGCTTGAACGCAACGGCGAATGCCCTTAAATGCGATAGCAACAAGAAAGACATTCGATATATAATGAAAAGTTAATTATTTCTTTTATAAAAGGCTGTCGCCTGTTTTTCAAACTATGTGCAAGCACGCAAACAGCGTGGCTGTTTGCGCCTGATAAATTGTCATATCGGAAGATTTTTATGGGCCCTGCCCATACCCGCAATTTTTGAAAAAATTGAGTAAACTTTTTTTTGGAGGATAATTTAGCGTTAACTAAATTTCAATGCCCGACCGACACTCCGCTAAACCATAATTTAATTGTTAAATATTTATCGTTAAAAAATTGTCAATGTGCACAAAACATTGTTAAGTTTTTATCAATAGTTTAGTTAATAATTTAACATAATTTTTGTTATATACGCTCAATTATGGTATTATTTTTTATTCACTCATACAAAAACAGTAAAATTATATTGTCTAATTAACCAAAGAATTTATTAAAACTTCTGTTATTTTACCTCTATACCTAAGCATAAAGTTGTTGTATAATATAACCAAAGCAAAAGAGAAATTGCTTAGTTTTTTATTGAAAGGAATGACTTTTATGAAATTTGAAACAATTCTTGCCGAAAGAAAGAATAAGGTTATATATAAAGATGGCGATAAGACCATTAAGGTTTTTGACGAATCTTTCCCAAAATCAGATATACTCAACGAGGCACTTAATCAGGCTCGTGTAGAAGAAACAGGTCTTAATATTCCGTCTTTACAGGAAGTAACTAAAATTGACGGAAAGTGGGCAATCATTTCCGATTACATCGAAGGTAAAACACTTGCTCAACTTATGGAAGAAAATCCTGAAAAGACAGACGAATATCTTGAATTATTTGTAAATTTGCAGATGGAAGTTTTATCAAAGAAAGCTCCATTACTTAACAAACTTAAAGATAAAATGCAGCGTAAAATTTCCGAAACAGGTCTTGACGCTACAACAAGATATGAGCTTTCTACCCGTTTAAACGGTATGCCTAAGCATACAAAGGTTTGCCACGGTGACTTTAACCCAAGTAACATAATTATTACTGCTGACGGCACACCGTATATTCTCGACTGGTCACATGCAACACAAGGCAACGGCTCTGCTGATGCTGCAAGAACATATCTCTTATTTAAACTTAACAAGCAGGATGAACTTGCTGAAAAGTATATTAAGTTATTCTGTGACAAGACTGATACTGCTCGCCAGTATGTACAGGAATGGTTACCGATTGTAGCTGCTTCTCAGTCAGTTAAGGGCAAAGAGGAAGAGCGTGAATTCTTACTCTCATGGGTAAATGTTTGCGATTACCAGTAATTTTTAATTCATAAATTATTTAAATCTTTTAATTAATTCTCCTTACTTTCTAATTCCCAAATAAAAAATGCTCCTGTTCATAAAATAGAACAGGAGCATTTTTTTGAAGTGAACAATATGTCAAGTGTACACAAATTAATTATAAACAACTTTCAATCGGTCTGGCTATAAGTCTTGCATTGGAGGTTTATCCGGATTAATTACAATGATGGGAATGAAGAGTTTTAAAAATGCTAATAAACCTCCACTCACACCCCCTGATTTTCTATTCCCTATCGTATTGACAATACTTTTATGGTTACTTATAATTTTAATGATAAAATGGGTAACATTTGCAGCTTATTTAAATTATGGTTTAGCGGAGTGTCGGTCGGGCATTGAAATTTAGCTAACGCTAAATTCTCCTCTCAAAAACAAAAAAGTTTACTCAATTTTTTCAAAAATTGCGGGTTTGGGCAGCGCCCATAAAAATCTTCCGATATA
>NZ_JBBNJY010000086.1:0-1873 GCF_040093295.1 Ruminococcoides bili | reverse complement strand
GGAAAGGATTTAGAATATGATTTCAGTAGCAATAATGGGCCACGGCGTTGTAGGCATCGACCAAACTTTTATAATTGCTTGATAAAGCAATTTGCTAAATCATAATTTTAAATTTATAACTTAAGTATTAATGCTGTTAAGTTTTTTCCTGTCCTCTGCCTCAAAAACTTCAAGACACATATTATAAATAGCATTTACCTCTACATCAAGGTAAACCTCATCTTTAAAAAGTGCAAATTGAAGTGTTGATGTTATGTAAAGATAGTACAGCGCTTGTATGCTTTCAAAAGAAACATCAAGGTTTTTGGCTATATGATGAATGAATGTATCGTATCTCTTCGGAATACCCGAAAAGAAATCATAGCCCTGTTTTTTATATTTCGGAGAAGTATATACCTGATATACAAATCGCATATGCTCGCCGTAGTTTTTCTGCATCCAGCGTGGAAATTTTTCAAGATAATTTTTTAAATCCGCTCTTGAACGAGGTGCTTTCTTCATAAATTCTCGTTCAAATTTTATCATTGCATACTGTACAGATTCGGTAATTATCATATCTTTACTTTCAAAATAGTGATATAATGCTTGGTTAGTTTTAAATCCGCAATATTTGCACAAAAGCTGTAAACCTGTATTTTCAAGTCCGTTATCCATAAAAGCCTGAAAGCACTTGTCAAGGCACTCGCATTTACGCTTTTTATAAACAGCCGCATCAAATTTTTTCATTCCAACACCCCATTACATCTGTTGCTACAATTATAATTGTGTTGGGTATTTTTGTCAATAGCAAGACAAAATATCAAAAACAAAATACATATTTCATCGTAAGACTTGACAATTCGTTTATCAAATGCTAATATATTTTTTAAAGAAAATTAACTTATTTTTATAGATATACAATAGAATCGGAGGGCTATATATGAAAAAGAGTACAAAAAAGGTAGTAATAATAATTTGTTGCGTTCTTGCTGTTGCATTAATTGCAGGAGGCACAGTTGTTGGTGTAAATGTTTATAACAAAAATGTAAAGGAACAACAGATAGAGCAGATACTTTCTGACATTAAAGGAAAATATGATACCTTTGTAAATGAAAGCGACAGAGATAAACGAATTATAATCATCAAAAATCTTGAAAATGATTTGACTGACTATCTAAAAAATAATGAGCCTGTTGAGAAAATTAAAGAGGAGTATCAATCTGACCTTGAGCAGATGAAATCATACTTTGTGACCTACTATGAAAAGGTTATTAGCGA
Organism: Ruminococcoides bili; assembly: GCF_040093295.1. NCBI lineage: Bacteria > Bacillati > Bacillota > Clostridia > Eubacteriales > Oscillospiraceae > Ruminococcoides > Ruminococcoides bili. Next base: position 616 of record NZ_JBBNJY010000086.1, on the reverse strand, counting down.
CAACACTTTAAACGAGGTTGAGAAAATCACAGACAAAACAAAACTCAAAGCTTGCAAGGACAAACTTACTACACTGCTTGATAAACTCAACAGCGAAAAAGATGCCGTTCTTTCAAGCGAAAAGTTTGAAGAATTAAAAACAAAAATTCAATATTTGATTGATAAATATTCTGCAAGAATCGACGCTATTGAACAGGCAGAAAAAGAAGCAAAGGATAAGCTTGAACAGGAAGCTCAGACAATAATTGACGAAGACAAAGAAAAGATTGAAGAAGTTATTGAACCTGAAAACAACAGTTATACTGAGGAGAGCAACACAGCCGCAGAATCAACTGATACTGATTCAAACTATGACAGCTCAGATGATGATTCCGATACCCCAAATGATCTTGTTCCTATTACTCCTTTTGAAATTCCTGACGATTACATTTATACATATTAATTTTTTTGAATAATTTTAAAACGCAAGGCTTTTGTCCTTGCGTTTTTGTTTTTGTTCTAAATGATGAGTAAATTTAGTCTTTAGCTGTCACTAAAAATAAAAAAATTAGGTCAAGCCTTTTTAAAAGTACTTTTTTATGGTGGGTAAATTGTGGTTTAGCTGATTGCTTTAGAT
>NZ_JBBNJY010000085.1:0-1931 GCF_040093295.1 Ruminococcoides bili | reverse complement strand
TCAAGATAAATCTATTGCTGAACTTGAAAATAGATTTAAATTTATAAAAGATGCTATTAGAAACTAGCCAAACAAATAGGCGTAAGTATCTGCGAGAGCAATAAAAGAAAATATACTTCATTTACATAGGGGCTGTTTTTTACAGCTCCTTTAGCTTTGCCCGAAAATTAGTCTTACGGTCAGCACGCTCATCACTGCGGCGGTGAAATCGGCAAGCAAAGCGGCAACAAGAGTATGGCGGATTTTTTTTACCTTAATACTGCCAAAATACATTGCCACAGCGTAAAATGTGGTTTCGGATGATCCTGCAAGTACAGAAGCTACCCTGCCTGCAAAACTGTCAGGGCCGCAATCTTCATACAAAGCGGTCAACAAAGCTGTTGAACCACTGCCCGATACAGGTCTTAAGAGAACCATTGGTACAATTTCTTTTGGAAAGCCTAAAAAATCTGCGGCAGGGGAGATAAAGTTACATATAACATCTATTGCACCGCTCGAACGCAGTAAATCTACCGCAAACACCAATCCGATTATGGTAGGTGCAATTGTGTACAGAACTTTTACGCCCTCTCGCACTCCTTTAATAAACAAATCGAAAACAGGCACTCGTTTTATCAGCCCGTACAATACCACAACGGTCGCAAATAGAGGCATTATAATAGCCATAATTTCACCTCGCTTTTTTCAGATTTAGTGTACAGGCAACTGTAAGGGCCACAGTGAGAGCGGTTGCCGAGCTTATCCAAATGGCTGTTATAACCTCAAACGGAGCATTACTTCCGTAGCTTTGTCGAAGTGTGGCAAGGGTAGTAGGCAAAAGCTGCAGAGAGGCGGTATTGAGCACAACAAAAATGACCATTTCATTGCTTGCCGTATCGGAGCAGTTGTTTAGTCTGTTAAGCTCACCCATAGCTTTAAGACCAAACGGAGTGGCGGCATTGCCAAGTCCTAACAGGTTTGCGCTTATGTTCATAGTAATGCTTTTAAAAGCCTCGCTGTTTTTATCAAGCTTTGGAAAAAGCGGTCGCAAAAGAGGCGCAAAAATTTTTGAAATAAGTGCGGTAAAGCCGCTTTCTTCTGCTATTTTCATTATTCCTGACCATAGGCATAGGATGCCTGCCATTGTCAAGAGAAGTTCTATTGATGACGAGCCGCTTTCTATAAGGGCTGTAGACAGTGATTCGGTATTACCGAGTAAAATTGCCGACAACACACTGACAATTATCAAACCTGCCCACACATAACCAAGCATTTATTTCACCTAACTTCAAAAATCTAAATATAATATCATAAATAAAGCAAATATGACAAAATCCGTTACAAAATTGTATTTACAATTCTTATTTGGTAATTATTGACATATTAACCGTAAAATGGTATAATGATACAGCGATGAAAATTGTCAACCTGTAACTTCGGTTAAGGTTTACAATTAAAAAATACGCACATAAAACTGTTCAGATAAGGAGATGATATAATGATATTTACTAATTTCAGAGAAATTGACGGAGCTGGCAGAATTGTAATTTCAAAGGATATTCGCAATCATCTTAATATCAAAGCGGGCGATATGTTGCATATCGAGGCTGACAATGATTGCATTACAATAAAAAAAGCGGAAGAAAAATGCATTTTCTGCAATTCGTCCGAAAATCTGAAATGTCTTAAGGGCAAATTTATATGCTCAAATTGTATCAATGCACTTAATAATTAATTATTATTAAAAAAGGGTAGGGCACACCGACGGTTAATTTAAACTGTCGGTGTGATTTTTGTTCTTATAAAATATATATGCAATTATTTGATTTTATGAGTGTGTGTTAAATATTATTGCAATTATAGATTTAATTTTTGGGATAATCTTGATATATTATGGTTTAGCAAATTGATTTGCCAATCAATTATAAAAGTTTGGTCGACCTTTTCGATCG
>NZ_JBBNJY010000084.1:0-2110 GCF_040093295.1 Ruminococcoides bili | reverse complement strand
AGTTTGGACAGAAAGTATTGGGGAAAATGATTTTCGGTTATAAAATTCAGATTGGATAATAAAAATTGTCTGACTGAATCACAGATCAGATGCAGACAGCCATAGCGGAGAACAGCCGGATGGCACTTGAACAGAATGAATATGAGAGAAGATATGCTGACCTTACCGAAAGGTACAATACCATCAAAGCAGATTATGACAAGATTTCAGAACAGATTGAAAGCAAAAAGGCTCAGAGGGAATTATTCAAGGGTTTCATCCGGGCATTGGAAAAGCAGGGTGCTTTGGTAGAGGAATTCGATGAGGGACTTTGGAGCAGCCTTGTTCATGAAGTGGTGGTAAAGTCAAAGGATGATATACTATTCATCTTTAAGAACGGATTTAAGATAAAAACGAGATAAATTAAATCCTGATTTGACATATATTATAATAGAAGAAAAAAACGAAAATTTGATTATAAAAGGTCAAATTCGTCAGTAGCCATCGGGCTTGTCGGGTTTGACCTTTTATATTGCAAAAATATGACATAAATATGACATAAAATTGATATGCGAATCAGCCGATATAAGGTATAATAAGTGTGTTGAGTTTTACAAATCGGAATTGACAGAGCTCTTTGAGCGAGGGATGATTCTTGTCCGATGGGCAAGAAGATGGGAGCAAGATACAGAAAAATTGGGATTTGTTTATGAGGTGACTTATGGATATAAAGATTGAAAACGGCAAAATCATTTTTAGCGAGAATAATATTAAATATTCTTTTGATGCTCACGGAGAGTATCCTCGTCCGTCAATAATGCCTGCAATCAGCGTTGGTGGAAAGCATTTGTCAAACAGAAGCGAGGATATAAAAATCGAAAAGCATACAGCCGTTCAGGACATTGCTATCGGAAATAATATGGCTGCATGGTATACTCAGGAATTTCTGCCCGACGGAGCCGATTACAAGTTAAGCAAAAAAGCAAGCATATATATTGGAGATTTCTCTACGGGAAAAGAAAAGCTGATATATAAAGGTGAATGTTACGGTGATCTTTGCTTTTACGAAAACGATTTGTTTTTCAATATAGGCAACAAAGTTGCTGTATATCACTTAAACAGCGGAGAATCCGAAGTATTGTTCAAGCATTCAGGCATCAAGAAAAGCGGCATAGACTTGCATATTACGCCAAAGCGTATCTTTTTTCAGCACTGGACACATAGTAATAACAATACAATGTGGTATGACCGTGAAACACAAAAACTTATCAATCCGCATTTTGATGGATCTGTTATGTTTTTCCTTGATGATGAAACAATTATCTACAAAGGTCTTAATCATACCTGGATTTATGATACTAATTCTATGAAAAAGAAATGTTTTTTCAGTAATAAAGACCGTAATAAGATAATTGAAATGGTAGGAATGTTTTTTGATATCCCTAAAGAACATATTAATAAATATACTTCTTCTTGGACAAAAATAGAGCTCAACGGTTTTGAGAATGGCAGATTATATTTTAAATGTTTCCTTGACTATTTTGAAGAAAGCTCTTCTTTTGAAGATGACCAAAGAAATTGTCATTCATTGGGGCTTCCATCAATAGCTCAAACGCAGATATCCTGCGATCTTTCCGGAAAAAACATTATAATAGAAGCAGACAAATCTGACATCGTAATTGAAGAAAAGCCATATAACACACTCCACATGGAGAAATTCGATTTCACAATGGTTACAAAAAAGGCTTTTCGCGACAAACAAGAAATTAACGAATAATCTATTGGTTGTTTATCATAGTGATAAATTCAAGTTTGTCGGGCTGACGAGATACAGAAAACTAGATAACAATAATCAACAGGCAGGTGGTCTTGTAACGAGACCGTCTGCCTTCTTTTATGCCTGCAAGTGCCATTTCTCAAGGGGTGTTCAAATGAACCCCCTTTGAACACCCCTAGGGGAAATAAGGTTAAATTGTATCAAGTTCAGTGTTCCAACGAATCCGTGCCCGTGCGGATATTTTAATGACCCGTCAGGGAAATGCACCTGTACTCCACAAAAGATACATAATTACCTTAATAAAATCAGCGGTCCGCTGCTTGACCGTTTTGATATACATATAGAGGTATCGGC
>NZ_JBBNJY010000083.1:0-2148 GCF_040093295.1 Ruminococcoides bili | reverse complement strand
AGTAAACTTTTTTGTTTTTGGGAGGATAATTTAGCGTTAGCTAAATTTCAATGCCCGACCGACACTCCGCTAAACCACAATTTATCAATATATCAAATATTCAGAACATAACATAAAAACTGCTGTTTGGGTTTGTCACTCAAACAGCAGTTTTTGTCGGTTATTTTAATAAATATAATTAACCGTAGTTTTTAAAAATTCTCAAAAAACCGTTTATCAATCGTGTTTTATTACAAATTTATCAAATGCATAATAAAGCACATACAGCATCGCCGTGGCTATACTGAATACAGCTATAAAAATCGGCGAAAATTCCGACAGTGAGTTTAACGATTTTTCAATTAAGAAAATCGGGCGAACAATATCCCACGAATTTACTCTTGCATATCTGCCGATATAAATTGCAAACGAACTGAGTAAAATCGTAATTGTACAAAAAGCAACACCCGTCGCCTTTCCGAAACGCTTATTTATTATTTTATGAATAATTCGCATTGACATCATTCCGAACAGCAGCCCGAGTATAACCGTAACCGTCAAGTTCAGCACAATAAGCCAAGCGGTCACATTCGTTCCGATTTTTTCATATTCAAGATAAGCGGACTCTTTAAAATAGCTTGTATATTTTAAATCCGTCATCATATACGGCGAATTTGGAAAGAATAATAACCACAAAAATCCAAATATTACAGCAGGAACAGCTTTTTTCTTACTGAAATAATGTTCGCACAGCATTGCCGCAAACAGCGGAATTACAGCAAGAATATCATTCCATACAATATACCACCAATGCGGTTCTTTGGCATAAAATGTATACATAGCCGTTGAAATTATTATAAATATAAAGGAAAAATAAGCAAACTTCGCTTTGTTTCCCGCAAATACAGACTTCATATTGTCACCGCCTTGCATAATAAGTTATTATATCACGCTTTCACTGCGGTATCAATAAAATTTTGCAAGCAAAGTTAAAAGTTATTGTCTTTCGGTGCTTTATATGCTAAAATAATTATAATCATTTACGAAAAGAGCTGATAAGCTGTGAAAAAAGAAAACAAAGCTTTTAAAATATTCAGAGTTATAATTACCTTAATTGCCATTGTATTTTTATTGTTGTTTGTATCGGGCGCTCTGTGGGGAATTGTCAACATCGGCAATCTTGTAGGCGGATTGCTGTGTGTGTGGCTGATTTTTGTATTCGGCACACGCAATAAGTACAAATCATTAAAAGAAAAACTCAAGAAAAATATTTTCGGCAAAATTGTTCTGTACGGCATCAATTTTTGCTTTACCGCACTTCTTTGCTACGGTTTGATTGTTACGGGTCTGATGACATTTGCCTGCATACAACAGCCAAAACAAAATGCAACCGCAATCGTACTTGGCGCTCAAGTTACCGAGAACGGCCCGAGTATGATGCTTACAGGCAGAATAAACAGCGCCGTTAGATATTTGCAGGAAAATCCTGATGCAAAAGCTGTACTTACAGGCGGACAGGGCAGTAATGAACCGATGAGTGAGGCACAGGCTATGTACAACAGCATTGTCGAGGCAGGGATTTCTCCCGACAGGCTTTATATAGAAGACAAAGCGGTAAATACAGGCGAAAATATTGCATTTTCCGAAGAAATAATTAAAGCAAACGGACTTAACGAAAACAAAGCTATAGTTACAGACGGTTTTCACCAGTTGAGGGCGCAGATAATTACAAAACAACAGGGACTGAGCGGAAGTGTCGGCTCGGTAAATGCCGACACTTTCCCCGTTTTTATTCCTACATTTGCCGTCCGTGAATGGTTTGCACTGCCGAATCAGGTTCTATTTCGGTAGCCACAACCTCTGAAATATTTTCATTGGGCTGATATACCGCATTTCGCCTTGAATTGAGTTCATACGGATAAATTTCGTTATCGGTAACATCTACAATCGGTGAATGTTCAAAACCGTTGTTGCGTGACGGCAGTTCAATAGGATACCGCTCGTTGCGTTTGCTTTCTTTTCTATTCATAAAATTAACCACCTTTCCGGGTGGTTATATTTTTTGCGGATTTTTGTATTTTATGCTCACAGTTCTATTTTTTATGTTGAGATGAAAATTAAATTTAAAAATTATAAAAATTTGGTCGACCTTTTCAAAGGTCGTGGGTG
>NZ_JBBNJY010000082.1:0-2175 GCF_040093295.1 Ruminococcoides bili | reverse complement strand
CCGATCTTAAAAAGGTTGACCAAACTTTTATAATTGCTTGGCTAAACTGTGAGTTAAACCATAATTATCACGACTTCTGATGAAAAACGGTTTTTTTATGGCAAATTACTAAAAAGCAAAGGTTAAATTTGTTTAATATTGTTATCAATTTTGTAACCTTTTGCCGATTATGCAAAATCTATAAAAAAAATAAAGAAATTTGAAAATAGAGGTTGATTTTTTTCTCGTTTTTGTGTAATATGTATATAAGAGATATATTGTATTTTAAATATATTAATTCATTAGGCTCTTATTATAAGAATTTTTGCTACAAAGGCTTGTTTTGCAAAAATTACAGGTGTTATGCATTTTGTATATGTTTGCAGCTAAGGTCAAAGCAAAATACAGCCTGAATAATATGCTTACAATTATATGAATATTTGCTTAGAAAAAGAGGTAAATAAAATGTCAAACAGATTATTCCAGGGTATTGTTCACCAGATGAAAGATGCAATTGACAGAACAATAGGCGTTATTGACGAAACTTCTGTTGTTATAGCTTGTTCAGAGCTTGGCAAAATCGGTGAGGTAAACGAAAGCGTAAATTCAGAAACCTTAAGTTCAACAGCTCCTTTTGTAATCAACGGCTATACATATAAGTCATTTGGCAGCAACGCTAAGTATGATTACGCTGTATTTGTACAGGGTACAGATGAGTATGCTCAGAAGTACGCACAGCTACTTTCTGTTTCTTTTGCAAGCATTAAGCAGTATTATGACGAGAAATATGACCGTTCAAACTTTATTAAGAATGTAATTCTCGACAACATTCTTCCGGGCGATATCTATCTTAAGGCAAGAGAACTTCACTTTAACAGCGAAGTTTCAAGAGTTTGTCTTCTTATCAAAATCGTTTCAAAAACAGATGTTTCTGCATACGATATTATTCAGAATCTTTTCCCGGACAAGTCAAAGGACTTTGTTATCAATATTAATGAGTACGAAATTGCACTCGTAAAAGAGATTAAGGCGGATACAGAGAGCCGTGACCTTGAAAAGCTTGCAAGCTCTATTTCAGACACACTTTCAAGTGAATTCTACACCCACTGCGTTGTAGGTATAGGTACAACGGTAACAGGTATTAAGGACCTTGCCCGTTCATTTAAAGAAGCACAGAGCGCACTTGAGGTAGCAAAGGTATTTGATACAGAGCGTACAATAGTAAGCTATGATAACCTCGGTATTGCCCGTCTTATTTATCAGCTTCCAACAACTCTTTGTGAAATGTTCTTAAAGGAAGTTTTCAAGCGTGGTTCAATCGAGAGCCTCGACCAGGAAACACTTTTTACAATTCAGCGTTTCTTTGAAAACAACCTCAATGTTTCTGAAACATCAAGAAAACTTTTTGTTCACAGAAATACACTTGTTTACAGACTTGAAAAAATTAAGAAACTTACAGGTCTTGACCTTCGTGAATTTGAGGACGCTATCGTATTTAAGGTAGCTCTTATGGTTAAAAAATACCTTAACGCAAGTCCTGCAAAGTATTGATTGAGTGAATTTAATATGGCTCTGCACTGCCGATTTTTCGGTAGCGCAGGCCATTTTGACTTTTTAGAATTAACTTGTCAAAATATTACAAAATATTGTATTATATAACGCAAAATATACAGAATAAGTGTGTATTTTGTAATAAAGGTGAAATTTATGATAGATTTTAACAATGTATCTAAAACCTATCCGAATGGCACTCATGCGCTTTATGATGTTTCTATACATATAGACAAGGGCGAGTTTGCTTTTATAGTAGGTGCGTCCGGAGCAGGTAAAAGTACGTTTTTAAAACTGATTATGCACGAGGAAAGTCCGTCGTCAGGTGAAATAATCGTGAATAATCTTAATATAACAAAAATGCGTCGCAGAAAAGTTCCGTATCTTCGTCGTCATATGGGTATTGTATTTCAGGACTTCAGACTGATAGATAAGATGAATGTCTTTGACAATGTAGCTTTTGCAATGAGAGCAATCGGTGCGAGCGCATCATCAATTAAAAAACGAGTTCCGTACATTCTTGAGCTTGTCGGACTAAAAAATAAAATGAAAAACAAGCCAAGTGAGCTTTTGAAATGCTCCCCTTTTGTTAGACAATGAGGTATAATATAAATATACCGTAATTAAAACTAACGAAAGGGGGCA
>NZ_JBBNJY010000081.1:0-2361 GCF_040093295.1 Ruminococcoides bili | reverse complement strand
CGCCCGACCGACACTCCGCTAAACCATAATTTATTTTATTATTTTACTTTGAGTTACAGTGCTCCGAATTACGAATCACAACTATGGAGGATATTATGGCAGGACATAGATTAGAACGCACTACCGAGGATATAAAGCGTGAACTTACGGCTATTTTTCGTGAGCTTAAAGACCCTCGTGTGCAGCAGGCTTTTTTATCAATCATTCGTGTTGATGTTACTAATGACCTTTCTTATTGTACGGTTTATGTAAGCGCTATGGAGGGACTTGACCGTGCCAACGAGGCAGTTAAGGGACTTAAATCCGCAGCAGGCTTTATTCGCCGTGAGCTTTTTCACCGTCTTACACTCAGATATGTTCCACAGCTTATTTTTAAGGCTACCGACAGCATTGAGTACAGTGCAAACATCAGCAGAATTTTAAATGATTTGGACATTCCCGAGGACGAGGTGGACGAAGATGAATCTTTATGATATTTCCGTTTTCCTCAGAGAACACAATAATTATGAAATATTAACTCATAACTACCCCGACGGCGATACTCTCGGCAGCGGATATGCGCTTTGCATTGCTCTTCAGCAGCTTGGCAAAAACGCAAGAGTAATTACCGCAAAGTTACCGCCCAAATTCGAGTATCTTACAGAGGGTGTGGAGGAGCAGGATTTTACCGCCGACTACATCATAAGTACAGATGTTGCGGCAGACAGTCTTTTAGCTCCCAATATGGAAAAATATCTCGGTAAAATTGACATTTGTATTGACCACCACGGTTCAAACTCCGTTACCGCAAAAGAAAAGTTTGTCGATAAGTATGCGGCGGCAAACTGTGAGATTATCTACAAACTTCTTATGCGTATGGGCGTAAACTTTACAAAGCAAATCGTAGACTGCCTTTATACGGGTATTTCTACCGATACGGGTTGTTTCCGTTATACAAACACCACTGCCGATACATTCAGAATTGCCGCAAGCCTTGTTGAGCTCGGCTGTAATTCGGCGTACATCAATAAGGTGATGTTTGAAACCAAATCAAAAGAGAAAATTATGCTTGAGCGTGAAGTTTACGATACTATCACTTATTGCGCAGACGGCAAGTGTGCGATTGTGTGGGTTACTCTCGATATGCTCAAAAGCCTTAACATCGGCGAAGATGAGATTGAGGGACTTGCCTCTATTCCCCGTCAGATTGAGGGCGTGCTCATAGGCATTACTATGAAAGAAAAAGAGGGCGGATTTTTCAAAATTTCCGTTCGTACCAACGGCGATATTGACGCCGCAAAGTTCTGCTCAAAGTTTGGCGGCGGCGGACATAAGGCGGCGGCAGGATGTTCTATAAACGGCAGTCTTGAAGATGTGCGCAGTCAGCTTATAAAAGCAGCGGAAGAAACTCTATGAACGGTGTAATAATTATAAATAAACCGCAGAAATTTACTTCGTTTGATGTGGTGGCTGTGATACGAAAGCTGACAGGTCAGCGTAAAATCGGTCATACAGGCACACTTGACCCAAACGCAACGGGTGTGTTGCCCATACTCCTCGGCAACGCCACAAAAGCGCAGGATATAGTGCCGAATCACGATAAATCATATACCGCAAAATTCCGCCTCGGAATGACAACCGATACCCTCGATATATGGGGTGCCGTAACATCACAAAGCGATAAAACCGCAACCGAGGCAGATGTTTTATCGGCACTTGAAAATTTCAGAGGTGAAATCGAGCAGCTGCCACCGATGTACTCGGCAATCAAGGTAAACGGTCAAAGACTTTACGACCTTGCAAGGCAGGGAAAAGAAGTTGAGCGAAAGCCGAGAAAAGTTACGGTTTACAGACTTGAACTTAAAGATTTTGACGAAGAAAGCCAAAGCGGAACATTGAATATAAGCTGTTCAAAGGGAACATATATCCGAACAATAATTGACGATTTAGGTAAAATTCTCAAAACGGGTGCAGTAATGACTGCTTTGTGCAGGACGGCTGCGTGCGGCTATAACCTCGCTGACAGCATTACGCTTGAAACTGCAAGAGAATTAGCCGAAAAGGAAGAGATTTCAGAGCATATTATGCGCACGGAAACTCTTTTTGCAGGTTACCGCAAAATATATGTGTCTGACGCACAGGCAAAACGCTTTTCAAACGGCGGTGAACTTGATATGTCAAGAACCGCACTTGCAAAAGCAAAAGCGCAAGATAAGGAAATAATCAGAGTAAGCGACAGACAGGGAAAATTTTTAGGTCTTGGCATTGCCGATAATGAAAGCGGTCAGTTGAAAATTCTTAAATTGTTTTTGAACTGATTTTTTAACATTCTGTTATAATAATGTTGAAAAATTTAGGTCAAGCCTTTTTAAAGGCTTGACC
>NZ_JBBNJY010000080.1:0-2490 GCF_040093295.1 Ruminococcoides bili | reverse complement strand
CCGATATCGGAAGATTTTTATGGGCGCTGCCCAAACCCGCAATTTTTGAAAAAATTGAGTAAACTTTTATAATTGCTTAATAAAGCAATTTGCTAAAACACAATTTGCAACAACTTTTAAACCCACTCAACATAAGCTACATACAAAAATCCCCTCGGCATAAGCCGAGAGGATTTTTTTCATTATAGCATTTTTTATTTTCTTATGCTGCCCAAGCACCTATGTATGTCTTTGACTCAAACTTTGCGTCAGAGCAACCGTTGATTACAAATGTAAGTCCGTCATAATCTACAACTGAATGTGAAAGCTGATCGTATTTTCCGCTTGTTGTTGCTTTCATTGCCGAATATGCTAACTTTCCTGCATTTGTTCTCATATTTGAATTTGCTGAATTTACAAAGCCTACCATTATGCTCTCGTCTATTGCCGAAATCTGGTCTGCTGTGAGTGTTACCTCATATACTGCCCAATTACCTGATGTTACTGTCTTTAAGCCTGTAACCTCAACTGCCTTTGTGCTTGCTGTCTTCTTCATGGCAATTGTCTGTGCTCCTGTAATTGTTGGTGCATTGTTGTAATAAAGGTTTACTCCCTTCCAGCTTGACGGTGCTGCAAATCTTATTGTTGCTGTCGCTGTTGATGTGTAACCTGCTTTTGTGCTCCAATATCCTGTGTATGTTGATCTCTCGTATGACTTATCATAAGCGTCTGTTATTATGAATGTCTTGCCTACAAACTCTTTGATTGATGTCTTACCTGTTGTAAACTTGCCGTTTGTTGTAGTTGAGTTAAGGATTGTTTTGCCTTTTCTTGCACCTGTTCTTACTTCTCTTCCCTCTGCAACAAATCCTGCGAGCTTACTGCTGTCTATTGCCTTTATCTGCTCTTCTGTGAGTTTTACTGTATATACGCTCCACTCACCTGCTTTAAGAGTTGTATTTGTTGTGTTTGGTTCTGCCTTAGTAACAAGTGTTGTCTTTGTCATTGGTATGCGTACTGCATCTTTGATTGTTGCGGCTGTTGTGTTGTAGTACAACTCTGCTCCTGTCCATGTTGACTGTGCTGTTGTTCCTCTCGGTGCCGCAAATGAAATCTCGTAGCCTACGCTGCCGCTGTTATTTGCCCAATATCCTGTGTATGTTGAGTTTTCGTATGATGGGTTATAGCAATTTGTAATAACGAATGTCTTACCGTCAAATGCTGCTATTGACTGTGCCTGTGTTGAGTAAGTTCCGTTATCTGTTGCCTTAAGAATTGTGTATGTTGTTGACATACCTGTTCTTACAATAGAGTCTGCCTTTGCAAAACCTACTGATTTTGCTGCGTCAACTGCCTTTACCTGATCCTCTGTAAGTGTGAGTGAATAAACATCAAGGTTGCCGCTTGTAATTGTCTTAAGTGAAGAATCTGTAGTTGCAGCAATTACCTTATCTGTCTTTGTCATAGAAAGTCTTGTTGCGTCTGCAATCTTTGTTGTCTTGCTGTAGTAGAAATCAGCGCCTGTCCATGCATCTTTTCCAGATACTGTTCTCGGTACTGCAAAGTAAACTGTTGTTGTGCTGCCTGTTGTTGCCTTAGCAGCCTTTACGCTTGTATTAATTGTAAAGTTTTCAAAACCAGGAGTTGAAGTAACATCTGTCTGAGCTACTCCGCCTCTTACAACAGGCTTGAACTTAAGGTTGTAGTTGCTGTCAAGGTAACCTACGCTAAGTGTTTTAAGGTTGAAGTCAACTGTTGTGTCGCCTGTGCCGATTACATTGAAGTAAACTCTTGCAAGAGCCTTGCCGTTGCTGAAATCAGCAAGATTCTGAATTTCACTGAAGTTAGATTTGATTGTGCCCTTAGCGTCCATAATGTTAGTAACCTCGTTAGTAACATATGGCATAAGCTTAGCTGAACGCTCCTTATCAACAGCGAGCTTTGTGTTATCGTAAGTAAGTGTCCATTCGGCATTTACAAGATTCATTGATGAATCTACAATGTACTCAAGACAAACTGTATCGCCCTTCTTAAATGTTACATTTGCATTTGAGAAGTAGTTAGATTTACTTGAGATATTAAGGTTTGTGCCCTGTGTAGGTGACTGTGTTGTCGGAGCTACTGTAGTCGGCTGTGTAGGTCTTACTGTAGTCGGCTGTGTAGGTCTTGCTGTTGTCGGCTGTGTAGCCTGAGAAGCTGTTGTAGGAACAATAAGGCTTGTGATGTCACCGCTTGACATATTGTATGCACCTACAGCTGATGAAACGCTGTTTCTCTCTGCCTTGAATGTAAGCTTTGATGAAGCGTTAAGTGTAGCTGTTGTAACTGTAAATACACCTGTTACATCGTCAGCCTGTGTTGTGTATGCTGTGCCGTTTACTGTTACTGTTACCTTTGAAGCAGGAGCAGCAACACCGCTTACTGTATTCTTGCCCTTAACTGCATAGCCGAGTGCAGGAACATTAAGCTGTAACTTAGCCTTTGCATTCTGTAATGTTGTTATCATTGCAG
>NZ_JBBNJY010000007.1:0-99869 GCF_040093295.1 Ruminococcoides bili | reverse complement strand
CGCAGAAACCAAAAGCGTGTTGTTGCCGATGCTTTTTGCCGAGTTGTAAATCTCAACACCCTTATGCGGCTTAACGGTTTTTGCGTTTGCGGTCACTGCTGCACCTGCAGTCAGCACCGCACAAAGAATTAAACATAAAAATTTTTTCATTTTATACTCCTTTATAATTATTTGGTAATAGTTTGTTGTAAGTCTGTAACATCTTTAACATTTGTTTTACCGTCACGGTTTATGTCGGAATAAAACATCTGAAGTTTATCAAATTCCGCATCGCCTGCAAGGTATCTCTGCAAAAGGGTTGCATCGTTTACATTTGTACTGCCTTTAAGGTCAATATTGCCAAAACAAAGCATCGGCACATACATACTTATTATTCCGCTGTAATTAGGCAGGTAGGTTGAAAATGCGGTTTTCACACCGGGTTTTGCTTTTATATAAATTTCCACACAGCCGTTCTCGTCGGGTGCAACACCGTTTACCGCACCGCCGCTAAAGAAAGTGAGATTGGATCCATTTTCCCTAAGAGTGTAGGTTGCTCCGTTTCCGTCTGTATCGGTATATGAACCGTCACTGTTAAAATAGCTTGAAACATCGCTTAATTTTACCTTTAGTTTTGCATATTCGCCGCCTGTATTCGCAAAGGAATAGCCTGCATAAGTATTTCCGGTGCTACCGCCGTTTGCCGAAACAAAGCGAGTATAGCTTTCGCTTGACGGCATGGAAATAACGGTATTTTTACCTATACAATCCTTGTATTGTACAGCATATGGTTTTCCTGTGTTTTTGCCGTAAAAACACACTCCGCCAAGCGTATTTTTGCTAAGATTATAAGTAAACACATTTAAGGTGTTGTTTTCAAGTTTTACCCCTGAATCAAGCACCTGAACGCTATTATTTTCCCGAACAACTGCCGCATTGGCAGAAACTATTGAGCCTGTTGCCATAACAGCTGCAAGTGCTGTACTTAAAAGTTTTTTCACTATCTTCCCTCCAATTTATTCGGATAAAGCGTTTTGTAAAGCCGTAACATCCTGAACATTTATTTTGCCGTCACGATTAATGTCGGCATGGTACATTTGCAGAGAATCAAACTCTGCATTGCCCGAAAGGTACTGCTGGAGCAATGACGCATCGTTTACATTTACGCTGTAATCTAAATTTATATTGCCAAAAGTAAGCTTATATATCTCTATGCCGTTTGTTCCGCCGCCACCGCCGCTTGTCAGCCCCACATCAAGGCCGTATTCTGTAAAGTAATTCACACTATGGTCTACCTTTGTACTCACATAAAATTCCACATATCCGTTGCTGTCGGGAACTGCACCGGTAAAAACTCCGCCGCTCTGGAAAAACAAAACAGATTCATAGTAGCCGTCCTTTACCGTTTGACGAGTAAAATTATATGTATGTCCGTCTTGGGTGTGTGTGCCGTTACTTTTAAATTCATTTGGATTTATATCCGACAGCTTGGCTCTTACCTTAACATATTCTCCGCCTGCCTGTCTTAAATCCAAATTAGTAGTTCCGCCCATACTGCTTGAAAGACAAGTCCAAATATTATATTTTTCGTTAGACGGCATAGTTATTGTTTTTGGTGCCGATAAATAATTCTTAAATATATATTTGTATCTTTTTCCGCTTTTTTGACCGTCAAGTACAAATCCGCCGTCTGAGCCTGTATTCTTCATATTGTATGTGTAAATACTTATAGTGTTGTTTTTAGTTGTTATTTTTGAACTCAAAATTTGATAATCCTTATTTTGTTTTACCGCTGCGTTGGCAGATACCGCTCCACCTGCCGCCATTAAAGCAACGAGTGCGATACTGATTAATTTTTTCATTATTTATCCCCTCAATATAAAATTTTTGTAAAACGATAAATGTTTCATACAGTCAAGCAATATTATACAATATTTTGCAAGATAAAGCTACGAAGCAAAAAGCTGAATTTTTGATTTGCTCATAGAAAAATTGTGACACTTTGCACATACAACTCTGTTTAAACTTGTTATCACAAAGAATTTATGCTATTATTCTAATAATGAAAGGCGGTAATAATATGTTGAATTTCTGCTGTCCTGTCTGCAAAGAAGAATTAAAACTTGACGGTCGAACCTACAGATGTATAAATAACCATTGTTTTGACTGTGCAAAGCAGGGTTATGTCAATCTTTTGCAGAGCAACAAATCCAAAAGCAAGCGTCACGGTGACGATAAACTTATGATAGAGGCAAGAACCGAGTTTTTAAATACAGATTCGTACAAGCCGCTGTGTGACCTTATGTGCGAGCTTTTGCAAAAATATATTCCGCAAAATGCCTGTGTGCTTGATGCCGGCTGCGGCGACTGCTATTATACGGGAAAAATTGAAAAAGCTCTTGCAGACAAGAACGCAAGTATAGCGGGTGTGGATATTTCAAAATTTGCTCTTATTGCAGCGGCAAAGCGCAGTAAAAATATTCGTTTGGCTGTAGCAAGCGTATTTGCTTTGCCGACAGCGGATTTTTCCTGCGACGCGGTGCTTAATGTATTTTCACCTTTTGCGCCGGAAGAGTACAACCGAGTTTTAAAAAGGGGCGGAGTGCTTTTGCGTGTAATTCCGCTTGAAAATCACCTTTTTTCTCTCAAAAAGGCGGTATATGACAATCCGTTAAAAAATCCGAAAGAAAACACCGATATTGACGGGTTTATTCTTGCCGAAAGCAAAGAACTTAAATACAGCATAACGCTTGACGATAACAGTGAAATTGAAAGCCTTTTCAAAATGACTCCGTACTACTACAAAACCTCTCGCACCGACCAACAAAAGCTGGAGAAATTAAACTCACTTACGACCGAAATCGAATTTTGCGTGCTTGTCTATAAAAAGCTGTAATCGTGATAAATACTAAGGTTTTAGAAAAATATTTTTTGAAATTACACATTAGCATAAGAGAGTATAAAAGAGAATATAAGCGAATTTTAAAGTTTGTGTAACGGTAAATTAAATTTTTGCAAAAAAGTGTTGACAATGCAAAATAAATGTATTATAATTCTAAGGCACAAGTAAATTACAGGAGGATTTGTTATGTCAACATATTTAGCTAAAAAAAGCGAAATTGAACGCAGCTGGTATGTAATTGATGCAGCAGGCAAGCCACTTGGTAGAGTTGCTACTCAGGCAGCAGTTCTTTTAAGAGGTAAGCACAAAGCAACATTTACACCAAATGTAGATTGCGGCGATCATGTAATCATCATCAACTGCAAGGACGCTGTATTAACAGGCAACAAGCTCACTCAGAAGAAGTGGCAGCGTCATACAGGCTATATCGGCCATCTTAAAGAAACAAGATACGATACTCTTATGGCTACAAAGCCAACAAAGGCTATGGAGCTTGCTGTTAAGGGTATGCTTCCAAAGAACACACTCGGCAGAGATGCTTTGCTCAGACTCAGACTCTTTGAGGGTGCAGAACACAATCATCAGGCTCAGAAGCCTGAAATGGTTGAAGCTTAAAAGAAGGAGGCAAATTAATAATGTACGATAAGACACCTTATTTTTACGGCACAGGCAGAAGAAAAAGCTCTGTTGCAAGAGTAAGACTTTACCAGGGTACAGGCAAAATCACAATCAACGATCGTGACATCGACGATTATTTCGGTCTTGAAACACTCAAGCTCATCGTTAGACAGCCTCTCGCCTTAACAGAAACAGATCAGAAGTTCGACATCGTTTGCAGAGTAGCAGGCGGTGGCGTTACAGGTCAGGCAGGTGCAATCCGTCACGGTATTTCCAGAGCACTTCTTCAGTACGATTCAGAGAACCTTCGTTCAACACTTAAGAAGGCAGGCTTCTTAACTCGTGACCCAAGAATGAAAGAGCGTAAGAAATACGGTCTCAAAGCAGCTCGTCGCGCTCCGCAGTTCAGCAAGCGATAATCGACTGCTCAGACTATATCAAAATGGTTCAAAAAGCCCGGAAAATCAAGGTTTTCCGGGCTTTTGCTATATCTAAACGGGCTGATATGGTTTGACCAAATTTGGCAAAACGAGAGCCGATTTCATCCAATTTTTAGTGGTCCGCAAGTGGTTAACTGGCCAAAAAGAGGGCAAAAAGAGGGGGAAGTGGTTCCCAAAGTGGTTAACCGAGAGCCGATTTTTGGGGTGCTTTTCAGCCCTCCTTCCCCTCGTTTTTTGGCTGTGGCAGTTTGGCATAGTTTGAGCTAATTTGAATAATTGAATATGAATTTGATGTAGCACACAGTATAAATGCTGGGTGCTTTTTTCATTTCAGGAACTCGTATTCCGGCGATAGAAAGAGCCGTCACTTCACTGTTAATTTTGAAGTGGCGGCTTTTTCTATTTCCAGAAGCAACAGCAATAATTAGAAATGAGGTGAAGTCAATGAACACGCAAATCATCGCCATCGCCAACCAGAAAGGCGGCGTTGGCAAAACAACAACCTGTGCGAACTTGGGAATAGGTCTGGCACAGGCCGGAAAGAAAGTGCTTCTGATAGACGGGGACCCACAAGGAAGCCTGACAATCAGCTTGGGAAATCCGCAACCGGACAAGCTGCCATTTACACTGTCGGATGCAATGGGCAAAATTCTGATGGATCAGCCTATACGCCCCGGAGAAGGTATTCTGCATCATGCAGAAGGCGTTGACCTGATGCCTGCGGATATTCAGCTTTCCGGTATGGAGGTTTCTCTGGTAAACGCCATGAGCCGTGAAACGATTTTACGGCAATACCTGGACACACTGAAGGGACAATATTCCCATATCCTGATTGACTGTCAGCCTTCGTTGGGGATGCTTACGGTCAATGCGCTGGCGGCTGCGAATAGGATCATCATTCCCGTTCAGGCAGAGTATCTGCCCGCTAAAGGGCTGGAACAGCTGCTCTCCACGGTAAACAAGGTAAAGGGGCAAATCAACCCCAAGCTCCAGATTGACGGTATCCTGCTGACGATGGTGGATAACCGCACCAACTTTGCCAAAGAGATTGCTGCTTTGCTGCGGGACACCTATGGAAGTAAAATCAAAGTCTTTGGAACGGAAATCCCCCATTCTGTCCGGGCAAAGGAAATTAGCGCAGAGGGAAAAAGTATTTTCGCCCATGACCCTGGCGGCAAAGTGGCAGAGGGGTATCGAAATCTGACGAAGGAGGTGTTGAAACTTGAAAAGCAGCGCGAAAAAAGTAGAGCTGGCATCGGTAGATGATCTGTTTTCTACGGAGGAGAGCCGTGCCGATGCTCAGAGAGAAAAAGTAGTAGAAATCCCGTTGTCGGAACTGCACCCGTTCAAAGGGCATCCATTCAAAGTCAAGGATGACGAAGCAATGATGGAAACCGCAGACAGTATCAAGCAGTATGGTGTGCTGGTTCCAGCAATTGCCCGCCCTGACCCGGAGGGTGGTTATGAACTGGTGGCCGGACACAGACGGCACAGAGCAAGTGAACTGGCAGAAAAAGAGACCATGCCGGTAATTGTCCGTGATCTGGACGATGACGCTGCTACAATTATTATGGTTGACAGCAACCTGCAACGAGAAAGCCTGCTTCCAAGTGAGAGGGCCTTTGCCTATAAAATGAAGTTGGAGGCTATGAAGCACCAGGGAGAGCGAGTGGATTTAACTTGTGCCCAAGTTGGGCACAAGTCAGATGGTAGAAAATCCAGAGATATTTTAGCTGAACAGGTTGGACAGAGTAAGAATCAAATTCAGAGATTTATCCGTCTGACCGAGCTGATTCCCGAACTGCTGGACATGGTGGATGAAAAGAAAATTGCCTTAAATCCTGCTTATGAGCTGTCCTTTCTCAAAAAGGAGGAACAGGTAGACCTGTTGGACGCGATGGACAGCGAACAGGCTACCCCTTCTCTTTCTCAAGCCCAGCGGCTCAAGAAATACAGTCAGGAGGGGCATCTGACCCTCGATATGATGCGTGTCATCATGGGTGAGGAAAAGAAAAGCAATCTGGACCGAGTGACATTTACCTCTGACACCTTGCGGAAGTATTTTCCTAAAAGCTATACGCCCCAGCGGATGCAGGAAACCATCATCAAGCTGCTGGAGGCATGGCAGAAAAAGCGTCAGAGAGATCAGGAACGATGAAAGGAGCCGCCTATGAAAGATATTTCAGCAAGGGATCTGAAAGGACATAACATTCTTGCCGTGGAACGCTTTGAGGACAGCACTCGATGGATGATTGAGTTTGTTGTTCTCCATCCGTGTAGTGCTTACGGGAGCAGAGGTGATGAAATGCGTCTGTTTCTTGCAGAGGACAGCTATCAGAATGCTCTCCAAGACCAGCAGCGCCGGAAAATCAAAATCAAGCGGTATGCTCGTGTTGTTGAGGGACACATCCTCGACTTTAAGCTGGGAAAGAAACGCACAAGAAAATATAGAGAAAGTTGAACGCCACAATTCTTTGATTTGGGATTGTGGCTTTTTTTATATCCAAAAGTCGGAAGGAGTGAGGTCGATGGCCGTTTTTCGCATTGAACGGACCCGTGATTATACTGTGATGAGCAATCATCATTTACGAAATGCAAACCTGTCGTTAAAAGCCAAGGGGCTGCTTTCCATGATGCTGTCTTTGCCAGAGGACTGGAATTACACCACCCGTGGTCTTGCAAAGATCTGTAAGGAGGGCGTGGATGCCATAGGCGCTGCGTTGCGGGAATTGGAGGCCGCCGGTTATATTGTACGGCACAAGTTGCGTGACCGGCAGGGACGCATCAGCGATACAGAGTATGTCATATACGAGCAGCCACAGCTTAGAAAACCGGATACGGATTCACCAGATACGGAAAACCCGTATATGGATAAACCGGATACGGAAAAGCCCGCAGAATTAAATATAGAGAAATCTAATACTCAAAAACAAAATATTTATGGATCAAGTACCGATTCCATTCCCTTCCGGGATTGCGCGGCAGATTGTCTGCCGGAACGGAAAGGAAGGGATGCGATGTCACTCACAGAGATAGAGAGTTATCGGGAATTGATTCAGGAGAATATCGGGTATGAATACCTGTGTCAGCAGTATGAAACTTATCGGGAGGATTTGGATGAGATTGTGGAGCTAATCGTGGAAACGGTCTGTGCAAAGCGAAAGGCCACCCGTATTGCAGGAAGTGATTTTCCGCATGAAATCGTTCGTTCCAGGTTCTTGAAGCTGGATAACTCGCACATTGAGTTTGTCATGGACTGTTTACAGAAGAACACCACGGAAATTCGCAACATGAAGCAGTATCTTCTGACCGTTCTGTTCAATGCACCGACCACGATAAGCAATCATTACACCTCACAAGTAAATCACGATCTGTATGGCGGCTGGTAAATGGTCGCTTTTTTATTGCCCGGAACTGCCGGGAGAAAGGAGCAAGCATGATGTCTGAGGGAAAGACCATAGGGCAGCTGATGGAAGAAATGCGGGCAAAGGCAGGAGCGCAGAATTATCACGGTCATGGATATATGGATCTCCAGCGTTTTGCGGAGGACACCCGGCACATGATTATTTTTGATGTGCTGACGAACGATTCCCCTGTTGGCTGGAAAGGCGAACGAACCCGCCTGTTCCTGTCGGATACCGGTTATGAAAAAGCACTGGATAGTCAGGAAAAGGGTCAGATTAAGATTTTGAGCCACGCAAAGGTACGTCAGGGCAATCTGCACTATGACCGTTCTGACCAGTTACGCTAAGGAGGGTGATATGAAGCGTTATCTTCTGCGGCGGCTGGTGGTTCCGCCTTAGCAAAAAAAGAGATTCCCTGCAAACTTCGTGGAAAGGAGGCGAGAAAATGCAGGAAGAAGTGGAAAACAGAACTTTGACGCTGGTTGTCAGTGGAACAAAGTTTACCGGCAGAATGTTTAAGGCTGCCATAAGCAAGTACATGGCACATCGCAAGGAAAAGAAGCTGGAAAAACAGAGAAGCCGTGATGCGCCGGTTGTTCCGCATGGAAAACAGACTGTGAAGCAGCTTGTCGGGCAGAATCAGGGAATATCCAACATTGAGATCACAGACCCCTCTATCAAGGAGTTTGAGAAAATCGCCCGGAAATATGGTGTGGATTATGCGGTGAAAAAGGACCGCAGCAGTTCTCCGCCAAAGTACCTGATTTTTTTCAAAGGCCGTGATGCAGATGCTCTGACAGCAGCTTTTACAGAGTACACCAACAAAAAGGTCAAAAAGGCAACGAAAACAGAGCGCCCGTCCGTACTGGCAAAACTTAACCAGTTCAAAGAGATGGTTAAAAATGCTGTGGTGGATCGCACCAAGCGAAAGGAGCTGGAACGATGAAAAAGATATTGGACATCAAAAAGCTCATTTTGCTGAATATGCCGTATATCCTGATGGGACTGTTTGCTACCAATTTTGGAGAGGCATGGCGAATGGCACAAGGGGCGGATGCTTCAGAAAAATTTCTTTCGCTGATTGCGGTTCTGCCTGGGGCGCTGCAAAGTTTCTGGCCAAGCCTGCATCCATTGGACTTGTTGGTAGGGCTGTGTTGTGGAGGCAGTCTGAGGCTGGCGGTGTGTCTTAAAAGCAAGAACGCCAAGAAATATCGACATGGTTTGGAATATGGTTCGGCCCGCTGGAGTGCATAATTTTAAGTGTAAATGACACATACATGGACGCACAGGAGGTTATGCACATGACTGATTATAGCAAAATTACAGCCCTTTACTCCCGCCTTTCCGTGGGCGACGAGGATAGGGACGGCGGCGAGAGCAACAGCATACAGAACCAAAAAATATTTTTGGAGAACTATGCCAGAGGGCAGCACCTAACCAATATCCGGCACTACATCGACGATGACGAAAGCGGCAGATTTTTTGACCGTTCCGCCTACTCCCGCA
Source organism: Ruminococcoides bili (assembly GCF_040093295.1). NCBI lineage: Bacteria > Bacillati > Bacillota > Clostridia > Eubacteriales > Oscillospiraceae > Ruminococcoides > Ruminococcoides bili. Next base: position 91,020 of record NZ_JBBNJY010000007.1, on the reverse strand, counting down.
TGATGGACGATGTGGAAAACGGGAAAATCGGTGTCTGCATTATGAAAGACCTTACCCGCTGGGGGCGCGACTATCTCCAAGTCGGCAACGCTATGGAGATTTTCAGACGGAACAACGTGCGCTTTATCGCGGTCAACAACGGCATAGACAGCGAGAAGCCCGACACGCTGGAGTTTGCGCCCTTTATCAATATCATGTCGGAGTGGTATGCAAAGGACATCAGCAAGAAAGTAAAAACGGGCATTAAGACCAAAGGCATGAGTGGAAAGCCGATTGTCACCGAATCCCCTTACGGCTATGTCAAAGACCCGGACAACAAGGATTTTTGGATAATCGACGAGGAAGCCGCCGCGGTTGTCCGTTTGATTTTCCGTCTGTTTATCGGCGGGAAGAACCGCAACCAAATCGCCGTGCATCTGAAAAACGAGCAAATCCCTACCCCCACTTTCTATATGAAAGACCGAGGGCGAGGAACCTGTAAAAATAAGACGCTCAACGAGGATAACCGCTGCAAGTGGAACAAAGCCACCTTGACCAATATCCTCACACGGCAGGAGTATTGCGGCGATGTGGTCAACTTCAAGACTACAAAGCATTTCCGGGATAAACATAACCACTATGTAGACCGGAGCCAGTGGCACATCACAGAAAATGTGCATGAGCCGATTATCAGCCGCAGCGATTTTGAAACCGTACAGCGGATTTTGGAAAACGCACCCGTCAGACGCCCCAACGGGGACGGGGAAATCCACCCTTTGTCGGGCTTGCTTTTTTGTAAAGACTGCGGTTCAAAAATGCACATTCGCATAGATTACAGGAACGGCGGCAAACGGCACGTTGCCTATTGCAGCGAGTATCACAAGGGAAAGGCTAAAAACCCCAAGTGTCATTCCCCGCACATCATGGACGCGGACTTGCTCATGCAGACCATCGCGGAAGTGCTGAAGAAAATCGAGGACTATTCTATCAGCAACCGGGCGGAGTTTGAAGCCTTAGTGAAAAAGAACCTTGCCATGCAGCAGACCGACCAGACCAAGAAACAGCAGAAGCGTATTCCGCAAATCACGACGCGCCTTGAACAGATTGACAAGGTGCTGAATAAGCTCTATGAGGACAACGCCCTCGGCACGATCCCGCAAGACCGTTATGAGCAGATGTCGCAGAAGTATTCGGAAGAATACTATGCGCTGAAAGCGGAGCTTGCCACGCTCCAAGAGCAGCTATCCGCTTATGAGAACGCGGGAGGACGGGCGCAGAAGTTTTTGAAGCTGACGGAACGCCATGCCGCCTTTACCGAACTTACCCCCGCCATTCTCAACGAGTTTATCAGCAGGATTGAAGTGCATGAGCGCGACCAGAAAAGGGCGAGATACGCAATCCAGCACATCAGCATATATTTCAATTATATCGGCAAGTTTGAGAATGAAGTGACACAGCTTGCAGAACCGACCGAGCAGGAAATCCGGCAAATGCGGGAGGAAATCGAAGAAGCCAAAAAGGAAAAGAGCCGCGCATACCACCGGCAGTATTCAAGGGAGTACCGGGCGCGAAACCTTGAAAAGCAGCGGGAGTATGACCGTATCAAGGCGCGGGAATACCGGGCGAAGAAAAAGGCGCAGGCAGCCGCCGCACAGCCCACACAGTAAAACAGAATAACCGTCAACCAAGAGGGATTTTCCGAACTACGGGAAATCCCTCTTTTGCACCCGGAGAAAGGAGCCGCCTATGGCAGAACAGACCCCCGACAGTATCATCACGACCCAGAGGAACGGGCAGACCATTGTTGCGGAGTTATTTTTCAATCACAGCAGCACAGAAACATTCCGCGACAAGTTGCTCAAACTGGTGCTTGCCGACAGTTCGCGTTTATCCGCGTCTGACGGTCAAGAGCCGGAAAAAACAGAAATCTTGCGATAACAGCCGCCCCGACGAACCATTCCCTGTCCGGGCGATTTCTATTTGAAAATCCTCATTTTCCCCAAGTCAAGAGCCGGGAAAAACACCCGAAAAATGCCCCTACTGCGTAACAGGGGCGCAGAAAGGAGAGTTTATGAGAACAGGGCTTACGAAGCAGGAAAAGACCACCGATATTTGGTTTGACGAGAAAGACCCGCTAATCCATATCCGCACCCACAACACCGACTTGAAGAAACGGCTTGCCGCCTACGCCAGACAGCACCCCGACCAGTGCCGCCAGACCGACGCAGACCCCGAAACGGGCTGCATGGAGTTTGAAATCCGCAAGGGGCGCTTCTCTTTCCGTCTGACCGCCCCATACAGCGAGGAACGACGGGAAGCAACGCGGCGATATGCCAGAGAAAACAGCACTACAAACTTGTTGAAATAATGTGGATTTGTTCATATTCTTGTGCTATACTTTTCTCAAAGGCACAGAATGGCAGATATAAATTCGTGGGAGAAAAAATATGAAGAAGCATAGAAAATGTAAAAAGATAATAGCTTTTGTAACAGTGTTGTTTATAGCATTTGTTGCAGTAATTGGGCTACACAAAACAGGGATTTATCGTTTTGATTTCTTAAAGGACATCTATAAAAAAATTGATTTTCAACTAAGTACGAACGAGCTTAACATTCCGCAGGACGCTCTTTCATTTTCTGTTTATGATATTGAACAGGAGGAATATTTATTTTACGAGGGCGATAGCCAACTTCCCACAGTAGCAAGTTTGGCAAAACTATTTGCCATTGATTATGCTTTGGGAAAAGTAGATTTGGAAGATATTGTTGAAGTAAATCAAGAGGTATTAGAACTTGTTCCGGCGGGTTCATCTTTAGCAAATCTGTATGCTGGGGAATACACAGTTAAACAAATCATGGAGGCTATGCTTGTTCCTTCCGGAAATGACGCAGCCTATGCGTTGGCATATCATATCGCTAAAAACGAATTAGGCGAAGGTTATACAGCAACGGAATATATAGATTATTTCATGACAGAACTTAGTGAGTATTTAATCGAAGCAGGCTATTCCAAAACAAATTTATATAATGACCCAAGTGGCGCGTCTATGCAAGCTGACTCTCATTTAGATGACATTAACCGCGTAGCGTTGAAGCTCCTTAACTACGATTTTGTTAAAGAATGTATTGGAAAAAGCGAATTTTCAATTCAAACTCCGCAAGGTGAATTTACATGGAAAAATACAAATGAATTTTTAGATGAAAATTCACCGTACTATAATGCAAATGTTAAAGGAATGAAAACAGGAACAATGGCATCTTCCTATAACATTGTTGTTCTGTATGAAAAAGATGGAAAAGCATATTTAATTACCTGTTTAGCGGCACACTCAAATGAGGGGAGATATAAAGCGGTACAGTCTGCTATCAACACGATTATTGAATAATGATGATGAAATATCCCGTTTAAGTAAAGTGTCAAAACAATAAGGGTAAGATAAAACAGCACACAATAAAACTTAATACCCATCCAAAAGGGCAGCCGAGAAATCGACTGTCCTTTTTCTACGCCGACAGGCAGAAAGGAGCGACCAACTATGACAAAACCGAGAGAGAAAACCCGCGAGGAGCTGCAAGCCGAGATTGAGGACGGAAAGAAGAAAATCCGGCAGTTTGAGAACCGGGAAAAGATGTTGCGTCAGAAGTTATCCAAAGAGGAACGCAGAACGCGCAGCCACCGCCTTATCGTCCGGGGCGCAGTCTTTGAAAGCATTGTGCCGGAAGCAAAGAACATGACCGACGAGGAAGCCGCAGCACTTCTCCGGCTTGCCTTGACGAGTGAACCAGCGCGGGAATATCTGAAAAAACGAGCAGAGGGAGCGACAAGCTGAAAATCCCTTAGGAACTAAGGGCGCACTTATACACCCTTACGGGCGTGTGCGCTCTGCCGAGGGCTTATCTCCGCACAGGGAGATTTCCCCGCGCTCCGATATGGCGGCTTTGCCGCAACAAGGGGCTGCACCCCTTGCGCCGCTTCGCGGCTATCCCTGCACACCCACAAAAACAGTACACCCGCCGTTGGCGTCTGTACCATTTTTGTGGGTTTTATTATCCTATCCGGGAGGTGATACCCATAGCCATTTACCATTGGAACATCGGCATTGTGAGCCGAGGAAAAGGCAAATCAGCCGTTGCCGCAGCCGCCTACCGAAGCGGCGAAAAGCTGACAAACGAATGGGACGGAATGACCCATGACTACACCCGCAAAGGCGGCGTTGTCCATACAGAAATCATGCTGTCGCCCCATGCCCCGCCCTCTTTCTCTGACCGTTCAACCTTGTGGAACAGCGTGGAGCTTTACGAGAAAGCCGGGAACGCCCAGCTTGCCAGAGAGATTGACGCGGCGCTCCCCATAGAATTATCCAGAGAGGAACAGATCCGGCTTGTCCGGGAATACTGTTCCTCTCAATTTGTTTCCAGAGGAATGTGTGTTGACTTTGCCATTCACGACACCGACAGCGGCAATCCCCATTGTCATATCATGCTGACTATGCGCCCCCTTGACGAGCGCGGCACATGGGCGGCGAAATCCAAAAAGGAATATGACCTTGACGAAAACGGTGAGCGTATCCGCTTGCCAAGCGGCAGATACAAGACGCACAAAGTTGACCTTACAGGCTGGAACAACAAGGACAACACCCTCTTGTGGCGCAAGACATGGGCTGATTTTACCAACGACTTTTTGGAGAGGAATGGAAGCCCGGAGCGTATCGACCACCGCAGCAACGCCGAGCGCGGCATTGACGAAATACCGACCGTCCATATGGGCGTAGCCGCCTGTCAAATGGAGAAGAAAGGTGTAGCCACCGAGAAAGGCGAACTGAACCGAAATATCCAAAAAGCAAACCGCCTTATACGGGAAATCCGGGCGCAGATTGGGAAGCTCAAAGAGTGGATTGCCGACCTGTTCAAAGCGCGGGAAACCGCCCCGGAGCAGCCGCCGCAGTCTCCCAACCTTGCAAATCTGCTGATGAAGTATTTGAGCGTTCAGAGAGAAAAGAGCCGGAAGTATTCGCAGCGTTGGCAACAACAGCACACAGCCGATGAACTGAAAACCATAGCGGCAGCGGTCAACTATCTCTCCGAGCATGGTATCTCTAATCTTGATGAGCTGGACGCTTCCCTTTCCTCTGTCAGTGATAAAGCCTATTCAATCCGGGAGGGAATGAAAACCGCCGAGCAGCGCATGAAAGAACTGCAAAAACTCATGGAGTACGGCAGAAATTATCAAACCTACAAGCCCATACAGGACGAGTACCGGCAAATCCGCTGGAAAGGAAAACAGGAGAAGTTTGCAGAAGCCCGCCGCGCCGAGCTTACCCTATGGGACGCGGCAAACCGCTATCTCCATGCCCATTTGCCGGAGGGCGTGAAAACCCTGCCGATCTCCGCGTGGGAGAAAGAATATGCCGCCATCAAAGCACAGCGGGAAGCGGAATATGACACGCTGAAAGAGACCCGCGCCGAGGTTGCCGAGCTTCAAAAAATCCGCAGGTGCGTGGATATTGCACTCCGCGCCGACCAACCGGAGCAGACGCAGAGCCGCACCAAGCGGCATGATATAGACCGCTGAAAGGAGTTGAACTTTTATGTATTACACCCAAGAACAGATAGACCGGGCGAACCAAGCTGACCTTGTTTTGTTCCTGCAATCGCAGGGAGAACCGCTGGAACGCGCCGGACAGGAATACCGCTGGAAGCGGCACGACAGCCTGACAATCCGGGGAAACAAATGGTACAGGCACAGCCAGAGCAAGGGCGGCGGCCCCGTTGATTTTGTCATGGAGTTTTTCGGCAAGAGCTTTACCGAAGCCGTTGAAATGCTGACAGGAGAAAAAGGCGCAGCCCTACCGCCGGACAGACCAAGCCCCGCGCCCCTCTCTGACTTCCGACTACCACCCCGCAGCACCGACAACCGCATAGCGAGGAACTACCTCACAGCAGCCCGCCGCATTGATGAAGATGTGACGGGCTTTTTCTTTGCCACCGGGGATATTTACGAGGAAGCCGCCCACCACAACGCCGTATTCGTAGGGCGGGACGAGGACGGAGTACCGCGATACGCCCATCAGCGCGGCACAGCCGGGAACTTCCGACTTGATGTGAAAGGCAGCGACAAAGCCTTTAACTTCTGCTACCGTGGCGAGGGCGAAAGATTGTTTGTCTTTGAAGCCCCGATAGACCTCTTATCTTTCCTCTGTCTGTTCAAAAAGGAATGGCAGAAACAAAGCTACCTTGCACTGGGCGGCGTGGGAGAAAAAGCCCTGCTCCGCTTTCTCTCTGACCGTCCGAACATCAAGACCGTGTACCTCTGCCTTGACAGCGACCAAGCCGGAAGCGACGCTTGCAGCCGCCTTGCGGAGTTTGTGCCGGAGGGCTTGACCGTTCACCGCCTTGTGCCGCTTTACAAGGACTGGAACGAGGTATTGCAGCACCGGGCAGAAATCGCGGACGGGAAGTATATCCGGGAAGCGATTTACGGCTTGAAAGAGCCGCCGCAGGAAGAAACCGTTGAGATTATCCGCATGAGCGAGGTTGACACGCAGACCGTTGAATGGCTATGGGAGCCGTATATCCCCTTTGGGAAAGTAACCATTGTGCAAGGCAATCCAGGCGAGGGCAAGACCACTTTTGCCCTACGCCTTGCCGCCGCCTGCACCACCGGGGGAACGCTGCCGGGAATGAAGCCCTTGCCGCCATTCCAAGTGATTTACCAGACCGCCGAGGACGGGCTGGGCGATACCGTCAAGCCCCGCTTGATAGAAGCCGAAGCCGACCTTGACCGCGTACTTGTGATTGATGAAGCCAAGCGGGAGCTTACCCTCTCCGATGAGCGCATAGAAAAGGCAATCACGCAGAACGGGGCGCGGCTGATTATCCTTGACCCCATACAGGCGTACATGGGCGAAAAGACCGACATGAACCGGGCAAACGAGGTGCGCCCCATGTTCCGCCGCCTTGCCGATGTTGCCGATCGTACCGGGTGCGCCGTTATCCTTATCGGACATCTCAACAAAGCTGCCGGAGGGCAGAGCGCATACCGGGGCTTAGGTTCTATCGACTTCCGCGCCGCAGCAAGGAGCGTCCTGCTGATCGGGCGCGTGAAGCGAGAACCGAATGTGCGCGTTATCGTCCATGACAAATCTTCCCTTGCGCCGGAGGGCAAGCCCGTTGCCTTTTGCCTTGACCCGGAAACGGGCTTTTCGTGGATAGGCGAATATGATATAACCGCCGACGAGCTGCTGTCCGGCGCGGGCGGGAACACCGCTACCAAGACCGAGCAAGCCGAAAGGCTGATACTTGACCTGCTTGCAGACGGGAAAGAGCTTGCCAGTGAGGACATTGTAAAAGCCGCAGCCGAAGCCGGAATATCCGAAAGGACGGTACAGAACGCCAAGCGCAACATGGGCGGCATTTTAGGCGCAAGGCGTGTCGGCGGTCAATGGTACAACTTCATCAAGAAGAAGCAACCACCCGAACCCGCAAGCTGAAAGTGCAAAACGCAGACCCTTTGCACTTTGCACTTTCGCACTTTCACGATAATTTGCGTCAATAACTCAAAAAAGCACTTGACAAAACGCTTCATGGGGAACCCGTGAGGATATTGCACCTTATGTTGATCCTGTATTTCAGAACAATGTGATTCTGACGAAAACGGAGAGCCTGACCATGAACAGTCGCCCCAAGGACCCCAAGACTGCCAGAAACAAAAATGTACTGGTGATTGGCGGCTCCGGTTCCGGTAAGACCCGATTCTGGCTGAAACCCAACCTGATGCAGATGCACAGCTCCTATGTTGTGACGGACCCGAAAGGAACAATTCTGGTGGAGTGCGGAAAAATGCTCCAAAGGGGTGCGCCCAAGCTGGGGAAGGACGGAAAGCCCATGAAGGATAAGCACGGCAAGGTCATTTATGAGCCGTACCGAATCAAGGTCCTAAATACCATCAACTTCAAGAAGTCCATGCACTATAACCCTTTCGCCTATATCCATAGCGAAAAGGACATCTTGAAGCTGGTAACAACGCTGATCGCCAATACCAAAGGCGAAGGCAAGGCCGGAGACGATTTCTGGGTAAAAGCAGAAACCTTGTTGTACTGCGCGCTTATTGGCTATATCCATTATGAGGCTCCGGTGGAGGAGCAGAACTTCTCCACCCTCATTGAGTTCATCAATGCCATGGAAGTCCGTGAGGATGACGAGGAGTTCAAAAACCCCGTAGACCTGATGTTTGATGCACTGGAAGCCGAGAAGCCAAATCACTTTGCGGTGCGCCAGTATAAGAAATATAAGCTGGCAGCCGGCAAAACCGCTAAGTCGATTTTAATTTCCTGCGGTGCGCGTCTGGCCGTATTTGATATTGCGGAGCTGCGCGAGGTTACATCCTACGATGAGTTGGAACTGGATACGCTGGGAGACAGAAAAACGGCTCTGTTCCTCATTATGAGTGATACGGATGACAGTTTTAACTTTCTCATTTCCATGTGCTACACCCAGTTATTCAACCTGCTTTGTGAAAAGGCCGATGATGTGTATGGTGGCAGGCTTCCGGTTCATGTGCGCTGTCTGATTGATGAGTGTGCTAATATCGGGCAGATTCCGAAGCTGGAAAAGCTGGTGGCCACGATCCGAAGCCGTGAAATCTCTGCCTGTCTGGTGTTGCAGGCACAGAGCCAGCTCAAGGCAATTTACAAAGATAATGCCGATACCATCATCGGCAATATGGATACTTCCATCTTCCTGGGTGGCAAAGAGCCAACAACGCTAAAAGAGCTGGCGGCTGTTCTGGGAAAGGAGACCATAGACACTTACAACACCGGAGAGAGCCGGGGACGGGAGACCTCCCACTCGCTCAACTATCAGAAATTGGGAAAAGAGCTGATGAGCCAGGACGAGCTGGCAGTTATGGATGGTGGCAAGTGCATCTTGCAGTTGCGCGGTGTGCGTCCGTTTCTTTCAGACAAGTATGACATTACCAGACACCCTAATTTCAAATACACAGCTGATGCAGACAAGCGAAATACCTTTGATATTGAAGCATTTTTGTCTGCCAGACTAAAACTCAAGCCTGATGAGGTCTGCGATGTATATGAAGTAGACACGGAGGGCGTGTAATACGGTTCCGCTGAGAAAGGAGTGATCGTATCTATTTGCCGCAACTGCCTCTGTTGAGGCCATTGGCGTACAAAGCGGGCAATCATCAACAAAATAATGAAAAAGGAGGACAGCCGGAATCAGGCTCTCATAGATCGAGGGCAGATTGTTCCGGCTTTTGTGCGCTTATGAAACAAACCTAACTAATCATTCAAATGATTCCGGCTAATATTATTTATGGCATTTTTTGAACAGGCAATTACCGTTCTTCAGACTCTCGTTATCGCTCTGGGCGCTGGTCTTGGTATCTGGGGTGTCATCAACCTGTTGGAAGGTTACGGCAACGACAACCCTGGCGCCAATGCTCATGGTTAATAAAGAAGCACAACAAAACAGGACAAGGACAGTCAGCCCCGCCGCTATTCCGAGCAAGGCAAATTATAGGGTAAAGTCTAAAAAGCATTTGTAACATTTCTATAAACTCTATTGACTTGAACACCTCCGGGAGTTATAATATGTTTTGCTATTTAGGAACGCTAAATAGCAAAACTAAAGTGAGGTAGAGAGTATGGATAACAGGTATGTGCAGCAATTCAAAAAAGGCTCTCTTGAAATGATACTTTTGTGCTTGATCGGACGCAAAGAAACCTACGGCTATGAAATCATTACAGAGCTAAATAACAGCGCGTCCGTTTTGGGCTATGCAAAAGAGGGAACGATTTACCCTATTCTGTATCGTTTGCAGGAAGCCGAGTTAATCCAATGCCGATTAGCCCCGGCAGCGGCAAATGGCGGATCAAAAAAATACTACTCCCTTACCCATAAGGGCAGAGAGGTATTAGACGAGCTGATTTTATTTTGGGCGAGCTATGAAAGTTGTGTAAATGGCTTTATTGCCACCTATCAAACAGCGGAGGTATCAGAATGAAAGAGCAATACATTAAGCAAGTGGAAAAGGAATTGAGTTTAACACGCAAAGCAAAAAAAGAGGTCGTGCGTGATCTGAATGAAGTCTTTGCTTCTGCGTTGGAGCATGGCGAAACGGAACAACAGGTAATCGAACGGTTAGGCACTCCCAAAGAGTTTGCAGAGAATACCGCCGAGCAGTTAGGCATTGACAGCGCAGCACCGCAGAAACGGAAAGGGATTATTTCGAGCGTTGCAGCCCTTGTCGTTGCCGTTGCAGCGTTTGTGATTTACGCCACTACCCAATCCGGGAAAGTGCCGGACGGGGCAATCGGACAAGCAGACGCAATGACAAACATTCAAGTTGAGGGAGCTTTTGGATTTGACGCTTCACAAATCATTTTGGCAGTCGGTGTAATCGCGGTTACAATCGCAATCATTCAGATTATCCGAACCGTCCGCAAAAACAGGAGGTAGCTATGAAAAAATTTGTTTCAATAATCGCTATTTTACTTATGCTTTCTTTGGCTGCCTGTTCCAATCAAGATACGCCGTCCGCTGCGGATAATCCAAGCAATACACAAACAGAAAGCAATACCATGCTTGACGCGGGTGTATGGCCTGTGAATGAATACACCGAGGGGCTTCCCGTCCCGTCCGGTACGGTCGGTTGGGCTATGCTTGATACGGAACATGAGAATTGCAGTATCAGTATTGTGGATATAAGCGAAACCGACTATAACGACTATTTAGAGCTTTTGAAGCAAGAGGGGTTTTCTATAATAGAGGAAGTGTCGGAAGAAATTGAGGGACAGGACTATGTTTCTATCGGTACGCTTTTGTCAAATGGCGAAAAGGGATTGAGTATCAGCTACATTCCCGATAACTTCACAATTTACATTTCTTTCCTTAAATAATGAAAATTAAAATGATTAAATCGCCTGATAGGTGGGTGCTTTGCCCTATTTGTGGAAATAAAACACGAACAAAGATACGCCCCGATACAATACTTGAAAATTTCCCTCTGTTCTGTCCGAAATGCAAACAAGAAACACTAATCAGCGCAAAAGATTTGAATGTAGCTGTAATCCCACAACAAATAGCGGAATCAGCCGGAGCAGTCAACGGTCAAGATGAACGGCGTATAAATGCGCCGCCGTTGACAGCCCTGCCTGTTTCCGCTGATGGGTAATCAAGGGAGCGACAGACTAAAGTGCTGTCGCTCCCCTCACATTATGGAAATGAAAATTGAATATCGACCAAGCTGCAACGCCACAGATTTTTTGAAAGTCCGTGGCGTTTTTTTTGCGCCCATTTTTGGCAGACCGCACATTCCTGTTGTTGTAGAAAGTGACGGGGAAATTTGCCCAAAACGGTCTTGCGTACCGTAGTAGTGATGAAAAGAATACCGCAGCCATTTGGAAGAAAGGTATGGGGCTACCGTAGTAGTGATGAAGAAATCCAAGGGAGCGTTTGGCATTTTCCATTTCCGTCCGTAGAAGAAAGCAAAACCACAGCGGGCAGGACACGCCACCGCAATCGCTATATTGACGGAAACAAGCCAAGCCGCCCCCTGCGGATTGCCGCAAAGTCAGCCGTAGAGGAAAGCGGCAGTTTCTTAGAGCAAGATTCTACCACGGTGCCAAAATCCGCATATCTGCGGTTTTGCCCCTTTGGTAAATCTTGTTGGGGAGTGCCTTCCCCAAACCCTGCTCATGCGCCCTGTCGGGCGAGAAAGGAGGTCAACGCTTGAAGAAAAAATACAACACACCCCACCGCTGCCATGTGGTCAAAACCCGCATGACCGAGGAAGAATACGCCGACTTTACCGAGCGGCTGAAACACTATGACATGAGCCAAGCCGAATTTATCCGGCAAGCCATTACACGGGCGACCATTCGCCCCATCGTTACCGTTTCCCCGGTCAATGATGAACTGTTGTCCGCCGTTGGCAGGCTGACCGCCGAATACGGAAAAATCGGTGGCAACCTCAATCAGATTGCCCGCGCCCTCAACGAGTACGGCACACCATACAACGCCCTGTCCGTTGAAGTCCGCGCCGCCATTTCTGACCTTGCTGCCTTGAAGTTTGAAGTCCTGCGAAAGGTAGGTGACGCTGTTGGCAACATTCAAACATATCAGCTCTAAAAATGCGGATTATGGCGCAGCCGAGCAGTACCTCACCTTTGAACATGACGAGTTTACCATGAAGCCCACCCTTGATGAAAACGGGCGGCTCATGCTCAGGGAGGACTATCGAATAGCCACGCTGAACTGCGGCGACGAGGATTTTGCCGTTGCCTGTATGCGCTCCAATCTCCGCTATGGGAAGAACCAGAAGCGGGAAGATGTAAAAAGCCACCACTACATTATCAGCTTTGACCCACGGGACGCGGTGGACAACGGTTTGACCGTAGACCGGGCGCAGGCGTTGGGCGAGGAATTTTGCCGGAAGCAGTTTCCCGGACACCAAGCCATTGTCTGCACCCACCCGGACGGACACAACCACAGCGGCAATATCCATGTGCATATCGTTATCAATTCTCTGCGGATAGAGGAAGTTCCGTTCCTGCCTTACATGGACAGACCGGCAGACACCCGCACCGGGTGCAAACACCGCTGCACAGACGCGGCGATGGAATACTTCAAAGCCGAAGTCATGGAGCTGTGCCACCGGGAAAATCTCTATCAAATCGACCTTTTGCATGGCAGCAAAAACCGCATTACCGAGCGTGAGTATTGGGCGCAGCGGAAAGGGCAGGCAAAGCTGGACAAGGAAGCTGCTGCCTTGCCAGCCGAGGAGCAGCCAGCCAAGCCCACGAAGTTTGAAACAGACAAGGAAAAATTGCGGCAGACCATACGCACCGCGCTGTCCTCTGCCGCAAGCTATGGCGAGTTCGCCGCCGTTCTCTTGCAACAGGGCGTGACTGTCAAGGAGATCCGAGGGCGGCTATCCTACCTCACGCCGGACAGGACAAAGCCCATTACCGCCCGCAAGCTGGGAGATGATTTTGACCGCGCTGCCGTTCTTGCCCTTTTGGAACAGAACGCCCACAGAGCCGCCGAGCAGACCGCAACCGTACCCGAATACCCCCGCAACATAAGGGAGCGTTTGCAGGGCAAAAAAGCTGTCCAAATCACCCCGGAAAAGGACGGTATTCAGCGCATGGTTGACCGGGCAGCGAAGCGAGCGGAGGGAAAGGGCGCGGGCTATGATTGCTGGGCGGCAGTCCACAATCTGAAACAAATGGCGGCTACCGTTGCCGCCTACGGGCAGTACGGCTATTCGCCGGAGGAGCTGGACGCAGCCCTTGTATCCGCCAATGCGGATTTACAGGACAGCACCGCCAAGCTGAAAGCCCTGGACGCTGCTATCCGGGAGAAAAAGGAGCTTCAGACACAGGTGCTTGCCTATGCCAAGACCAAGCCTGCCCGTGACGGTCTGAAAGCGCAGAAAACGGAAAAAGCCCGCAGCGCCTACCGGGAACGGCACGAAAGCGATTTTATCATAGCGGACGCAGCCACCCGTTATTTTCGGGCGCATGGCGTTTCCAAGCTGCCAAGCCATAAAGCCCTGCAAGCGGAAATCGAGCAGCTTACCGCCGAAAAGAACGCCCATTACAACGAATACCGGGAGAAAAAAGCCCGTGTCAAGGAGCTGCATACCGTGAAAAGCAATCTTTCTCAAATCCTGCAAGGCGAGAAAGACAGAGAGAAAAAGCACAAACATGAGCGTTAAAAACCGCCCCGAAACGATACCAAAACGGGGATATGCCCTGCACCCTATCCGCAATACTGCCCACCTTTGAAACGGGGCGCACAGCGCAGGAAATCCCCGAAAATGACACCGAGAAACTACATTTTTACCGACCTATCCGCTTATACCAGCGGAAACGGCAGAAAGGAGCGAGAAATGCCACGCATGAGCAAAAAGCGGCGGTTGGAATGGAGCTTTTTCCTCAACCACCGAAACCGTATTACCTACAATGACCTTTGCCGGGACTGCACACACGGCTGCAAGCAGAGCTTCCGGGCGATTATCGTCCTCTGCCCCCGGTATTTCTCTAAGAGATGGAAACACAGGGAGGACACCGCCAATGGCAGATAACCGCAAATATTACTACCTCAAACTGAAAGAAAACTTCTTCGACAGCGATTCCATTGTGCTGTTGGAGGACATGAAAGACGGGATTTTGTATTCCAATATCCTCTTGAAGCTGTACTTAAAATCGCTGAAAAATGGCGGCAGATTGCAGCTTGACGAGCATATCCCCTATACCGCCCAGATGATAGCCACGCTGACCCGTCACCAAATCGGGACGGTGGAACGGGCATTAGCCATCTTCCAGCAGTTAGGACTTGTGGAGCAGCTTGACTGCGGGCTGCTTTATATGACCGACATCGAGCTGATGATTGGTCAATCCTCTACCGAAGCGGAACGGAAACGCGCCGCAAGGCTTGAAAATAAGGCACTTTTGCCGCCGCGGACAAATGGCGGACATTTGTCCGACATTCGTCCACCAGAGATAGAGATAAAGAAAGAGATAGATATAGAGTTAGAAAAAGAGGGAGAGTTAAAGGGACAAGCCCTCGCCCGCAGCTATGGCAGATATGAGAATGTATTTCTGACTGATACGGAGCTTTCCGAACTGCAAGCGGAGCTGCCCGAAAAATGGGCGTACTACATTGAGCGGCTTTCCGGCTATATCGCGTCCACGGGCAAGAAATATAAAAACCACGCCGCCACTATCCGCAGTTGGGCGGCAGACGATACCGCAAAGGTTGCCCCGAAACAGGGCATACCCGAATACACCTGCAAGGAGGGCGAGAGCTTATGAGTAATCTGTTTACAGAACGAGTTTTGAATATGGCGGCTGTTACCCCACAGCCGGAGGACTACACGGGCGAGGACGGACTGCTTTACTGCGGCAAGTGTCACACTCCGAAAGAAGCCTACTTTCCGGAAAAGCAAGCCGCCCTGTTTGGGCGTGACCGCCACCCGGCAGAATGTGACTGCCAGAAAGCCCAGCGTTTGGAGCGTGAAGCCGCCGAACAGCGCAGAAAGCACCTTGACACCGTGGAGGACTTGAAACGCCGGGGATTTACCAATCCTACCATGCAGGAATGGACTTTCGCCAACGACAACGGGAAATGCCCGCAAATGGAGATTGCACACTTCTATGTGGAGCATTGGGAAATCATGCGCGAGGAAAATATCGGCTATCTGCTATGGGGCAAGGTCGGCACAGGAAAAAGCTATTTTGCCGGGTGTATCGCTAATGCCCTCATGGAGCAGGAAGTCGCTGTCCGCATGACGAACTTCTCTGCGATTTTGAATGACCTGACCGCCAGCTTTGAGGGGCGCAACGAGTATATCGAGCGTCTTTGCCGTTTTCCTCTGCTTATCATTGATGATTTTGGAATGGAGCGCGGCACAGAGTACGGTTTAGAACAGGTCTACAATGTGATTGACAGCCGCTACCGCAGCCGCAATCCCTTAATCGTTACTACCAATCTGACATTGGACAGCCTGCAAAATCCGCTGGACACCGCCCATGCCCGGATTTATGACCGCCTTTTGGAAATGTGCGCCCCTATCCTCTTTACGGGAGAGAACTTCCGCCGTGAAACGGCGCAGGCCAAGCTGAACAGACTAAAAGAATTGATGAAATGAAAGGGGTTGCCTATGGCAGAGAACAAGCAGAACACCACCCCGGAACGCCGCCCGGACTGCGTGACAGAGATCCGCATGGGCAACACCGTCCTTGTCGTTTCCGGCTTTTTCAAAAAAGATACCACCGACACCGCAGCCGATAAGATGATGAAAGTGCTGGAGGCGGAAGCCGCCGCAGGACACAAAGCCCAGCTTTCGCCCTAACGCTACAAGCCGCACAGTAAAAAATCGTCATTTTGACAGGCGGTAAAGAAGCAGAAGCCGCTATACAGACAGCCGCCCCATGTGGTATAATCGAAATACGGAATAGTGGGGCTGGCTGTCGGAAACGGAGGATTTTATGTTAAGACAGACCACCCAGAAAATCACTGCCCTTTATCCAAGACTATCCCATGAGGACGAGCTGCAAGGCGAAAGTAATTCCATTTCCAACCAGAAGCGTATCCTTGAAACCTACGCAAAGCAGAACGGCTTTTCCAATCTGCGCTGGTACACGGACGATGGCTATTCTGGTGCGAACTTCCAAAGACCGGGCTTTCAATCCATGCTTGCGGACATTGAAGCCGGGAAAGTGGCTACCGTTATCGTAAAGGATATGTCACGGTTAGGGCGAAACTACCTGCAGGTGGGAATGTATACCGAGATGATTTTCCCACAAAAAGGCGTCCGCTTTATCGCCATCAACGATGGAGTAGACAGCGCACAGGGCGACAATGATTTTGCCCCTCTGCGGAACATTTTCAACGAATGGCTGGTGAGAGATACGAGCAAGAAAATCAAAGCAGTAAAACGCTCAAAAGGCATGAGTGGCAAGCCCATCACAAGCAAGCCTGTGTATGGCTACCTCATGGACGAGGACGAAAACTTCATCATTGACGAGGAAGCCGCACCCGTAGTCAAGCAGATATACCGTCTGTGCCTTGCCGGGAACGGTCCGACCAAGATAGCCCGTATGCTGACCGAGCAGGAAATCCCAACGCCGGGAACGCTGGAATACCGCAGGACGGGCAGCACACGCCGCTATCACCCCGGCTATGAGTGCAAATGGGCGACAAATACCGTGGTGCATATCCTTGAAAACCGGGAGTACATGGGCTGTTTGGTGAACTTCAAGACGGAGAAACCGTCCTACAAGACCAAGCACAGCATAGAAAATCCCATTGAGAAACAGGCAATTTTCGAGAACCACCATGAGCCTATCATCGACACCCAGACATGGGAGCGTGTGCAGGAATTACGCAAACAGCGCAAGCGTCCGAACCGCTATGATGAAGTGGGCTTGTTCTCTGGTATGCTCTTTTGCGCGGACTGCGGCAGCGTCATGTATCAGCAGCGTTACCAGACCGATAAGCGGAAACAGGACTGCTATATCTGCGGGAACTACAAGAAGCGCACCCATGACTGCACCGCACATTTTATCCGCACCGACCTTTTAACTGCGGGTGTGACCGCCAATCTGCGGAAAGTGACAAGCTATGCAACCAAGCATGAAAAGCAGTTTATGAAGCTGCTGATCGAGCAGAACGAGGACGGCGGCAGACGCCGCAACGCTGCCAAGCGAAAGGAACTGGACGCAGCCGAAAAGCGGATTGCGGAGCTGTCCGCTATCTTCAAGCGGCTTTATGAGGACAGTGTGACTGGGCGTATTTCTGATGAACGCTTTGCGGAACTTTCCGCAGACTATGAAGCCGAACAGAAACAGGTCAAGAGCCGTGCCGCCGAACTGCAAGCGGAACTGGCAAAGGCACAGGAAGCCACGGTTAATGCGGAAAAGTTTATGAAAGTTGTCCGCAAGTACACCAGCTTTGAGGAATTGACCCATACCCTGCTGCGGGAGTTTATTGAAAAAATCGTTGTCCATGAGTGCAGCTATGACGAGAACGGCACACGCAGACAGGACATTGATATTTATTACAGCTTTGTCGGCAAGGTAGAACTTCCCGACGAATAATGCCCGACCTATCCGACACAGTAGCTAAGTGCCGGATAGGAACGGCAAAAAATTTTACACTTCTATTGCTTCTTTATCACACACAAATAAAATCTCAGGGCATGAAGCAGTTTATGGCTAATTAAAGGGAACAAAAAGAAAGGAAAAGCACAATCCAGACGGTATCAGCGGCAGGATACAAGAATAAATTGTGATTACACAAGATTGGTGTTATAATAAGAGAAAAGTTCCTGCCGGGGCAGCCGCCCCGGTGGTATGGATAAAAAGGCAGGAAAACAATATGCACATCAGCTATAAACCACTCTGGCATACACTGTTAGAGCGTGATATGAGAAAAGAAGATTTAAGGCTTGCCGCCGGTATGACAACGAATATGATTGCCAACATGAGCAAAGAGGGAAAGCACATCAGCATGGATACATTGGCCCGTATCTGCGAAACGCTGAATTGTGAGATTACCGATGTGATTGAGTTAGTACCAGACGAGCCTGCTTCCACAGGAGGTAAGGAACATGAGCGAATTGAAACCAAGAATAACGGAAAACGGAATTGATTATATCCTTGTCGGAGATTACTATATCCCAGATTTGAAGCTGCCGGAGGAACACCGCCCTATCGGAAAGTACGGACGGATGCACCGGGAATATTTAAGAGAAGCCCACCCAGCCAGATTGAACACATTGACACTGACCGGGGAGTTATGGACATATCTTGCAGACCTGAACGAACAGGCACAGGAACGGTTAGACACCATCATGGAGCAGATGAAGGCTGCCGATGGTGTGACCGAGGAATTGAAGCGTACCCATCAAATGGAATGGGTGCAGCGTTGCAATAACATTCACAACCGGGCAGAAGAAATTATTTTGCAAGAGATGATTTATTCATAACGGTATGGTAGAATGATTATGACAAATCGAAAGTTGACAAGGAGTTTTGATAGCGTGAAAAAAATATGGAAGAAGTTTTAATTGATGATAATATGGTTTTTGATATTGATAATTTAAAAGGATTTCTTAATGATACCAGTTCATTTGGGTTTATAGCTAAAGAAAATAATAAAATTATAGGATTTGCATATTGCTATACACTTTTAAGACCTGATGGAAAAACAATGTTTTATTTACACTCAATAGGAATGTTACCTAACTATCAAGACAAAGGTTATGGTTCAAAATTATTATCTTTTATTAAGGAATATTCTAAAGAGATTGGTTGTTCTGAAATGTTTTTAATAACTGATAAAGGTAATCCTAGAGCTTGCCATGTATATGAAAAATTAGGTGGTAAAAATGATTATAAAGATGAAATAGTATATGTATATGATTATGAAAAAGGTGATAAATAAATGAATATAGTTGAAAATGAAATATGTATAAGAACTTTAATAGATGATGATTTTCCTTTGATGTTAAAATGGTTAACTGATGAAAGAGTATTAGAATTTTATGGTGGTAGAGATAAAAAATATACATTAGAATCATTAAAAAAACATTATACAGAGCCTTGGGAAGATGAAGTTTTTAGAGTAATTATTGAATATAACAATGTTCCTATTGGATATGGACAAATATATAAAATGTATGATGAGTTATATACTGATTATCATTATCCAAAAACTGATGAGATAGTCTATGGTATGGATCAATTTATAGGAGAGCCAAATTATTGGAGTAAAGGAATTGGTACAAGATATATTAAATTGATTTTTGAATTTTTGAAAAAAGAAAGAAATGCTAATGCAGTTATTTTAGACCCTCATAAAAATAATCCAAGAGCAATAAGGGCATACCAAAAATCTGGTTTTAGAATTATTGAAGATTTGCCAGAACATGAATTACACGAGGGCAAAAAAGAAGATTGTTATTTAATGGAATATAGATATGATGATAATGCCACAAATGTTAAGGCAATGAAATATTTAATTGAGCATTACTTTGATAATTTCAAAGTAGATAGTATTGAAATAATCGGTAGTGGTTATGATAGTGTGGCATATTTAGTTAATAATGAATACATTTTTAAAACAAAATTTAGTACTAATAAGAAAAAAGGTTATGCAAAAGAAAAAGCAATATATAATTTTTTAAATACAAATTTAGAAACTAATGTAAAAATTCCTAATATTGAATATTCGTATATTAGTGATGAATTATCTATACTAGGTTATAAAGAAATTAAAGGAACTTTTTTAACACCAGAAATTTATTCTACTATGTCAGAAGAAGAACAAAATTTGTTAAAACGAGATATTGCCAGTTTTTTAAGACAAATGCACGGTTTAGATTATACAGATATTAGTGAATGTACTATTGATAATAAACAAAATGTATTAGAAGAGTATATATTGTTGCGTGAAACTATTTATAATGATTTAACTGATATAGAAAAAGATTATATAGAAAGTTTTATGGAAAGACTAAATGCAACAACAGTTTTTGAGGGTAAAAAGTGTTTATGCCATAATGATTTTAGTTGTAATCATCTATTGTTAGATGGCAATAATAGATTAACTGGAATAATTGATTTTGGAGATTCTGGAATTATAGATGAATATTGTGATTTTATATACTTACTTGAAGATAGTGAAGAAGAAATAGGAACAAATTTTGGAGAAGATATATTAAGAATGTATGGAAATATAGATATTGAGAAAGCAAAAGAATATCAAGATATAGTTGAAGAATATTATCCTATTGAAACTATTGTTTATGGAATTAAAAATATTAAACAGGAATTTATCGAAAATGGTAGAAAAGAAATTTATAAAAGGACTTATAAAGATTGATTATATAATATATGAAAAGCTATTATAAAAGACATTAGTATTAAATAGTTTAAAAAAATGAAAAATAATAAAGGAAAAAAATATTTCTTAAAATTGTGATAGGGGTTGTTCTTGCTTGTATTTTATTTGTTTGTTTTCTTTATACGAACAATGAGATCGGCGTGACTTCATCTAAGCTGGAGGCAGATATTCGTTCGTCGCAGAAGATTAAGGATGATTGGACGGTCGATGGAAGCGTTTCCAGCACGATGGCTGCATATATTTCTTACCCTCAGGATTTGAGTGACCATTCTTTTTCCGTCTATGTCAATCGTCCAGGACTTTCCTTCGGATATTTTTTCCGTGGAGGTGGAACTCTTTCGGGGATTCAAAGAGGAATTGTGGAGTTTACTGTAGAGGGATATAATGAACGAGCATTTATTTCTATGAATCAACAGCAGGTGCAACAACTTGAAATAGATGATGGCAACACAATTCAAGTGGTTGATATTGACCGCAATAAACCTTTTGCGATTGTCTTGCCTATAAATGCGGGTAATATTACTTTTTATGATGTAAATAGAAATACTGTGGAATATTGGAATAATCCTCTTTGACAAATTCCAGTTTGTCGTGCTAAAAATTCAACTGAATAATCCCAGCAAAAACCGCTGCTACATGGAAGCCAACAAACCATGCAACAGCGGTTTTTCTTTATCGTTTTTTCCTCTGGCTGATAGGCGTTCCCATTTTCTTTGATTTTTTGAGAATCCGAATCAGCCAGCGAAATTCTTCATCTGACAGATTTTTATAGTTGATACCAAGCTGCTTACAGTAAAGGACAACCAGCTTTTCATCACGGCTGCCCTTGAAATTTTCAACCGCTTCCAGATTTTCTTTCAGTTCATCGGCAACGGTGGTCTGAGGTGCACTCTCGCTGTCCTTTTTATGGGCTTCCCGAATATCCCGGATAATCAGGTTGAGGTCATCCCGTACCATGTGACTGAAATATTCATCATCACTGATATGGGCGGCTTGCAACACTTTCAAATGGGGGTCATCTTCGCCGGGGCGATACCGTTCAATGATTTCATGCCGGACGGTATCGACAAGGGCGTTGAGGTTTTGAATCTGCATGGTGGCAATCCCATCCACATAAATCTCAATGTCCGCAAGAAACTTGATAAAGTCCTTATGGGTGGCAAGTTCGCACAGCAGACGGTTGTTAATCCGACCGCTTTTCAGAAGTGCTACCATCTCATCACTCAAATGCAGCTCCCTTAATGGCGTGTTGATCTCCGCCCGGTTCTCTGTCCGGCAAAAGAGATAATCGAGGGACACCCCATAAAAATCTGCCAGCAGGATAAGGTTGCCATGATTGATTTCCTTATAGTCGTCTTTTTCATAACTGCCAAGAGCCGATTTTGAAATACCCGTTTGCTCAGCCAGTTCTTCCAGTTTTAATCCTTTGTTTAATCGTAAATCTTTTAGCCGTTCCTGTATTGTAGTAGCTCCGTTCATTGAAGCAGTTCCCCCTTTCTAACGACATTTATAACCGTTGAATTGATTATACCATATCAATTCCGCAATCGTGGAAATTTCTGATTTTTACCCCGAATTCCTACTTTGTGGACATACGGCACAGGGCACAAAAATGTTCTATGATACAGGTAGTTCATCGATGGATTATTCCAATCGAATGACCAGCCTGTGTGGGATATGCTTCCCCGGCGATGTAGCGTCATGACTTTTGGCAGGGATATGGAGGAACCCTGACCAAAACGAGCGTACCAAAGGGAGCGATACGCCGCTGTGAGATTCAGGGGAGGAACGACACCGGGGAGAACTGGCGAACTGACACCGAAATGATACCGAAACACAACAATCTGATAGGGGGACAGTCTACCCTATCGCTGATACTTCGGGAGATTTTAAGCGGCTCTATGGCTGTAATTTTACCGAAAATCGCCCCGAAACCATACACTAAAACGGGAGGAAGCGCAATATGCCGAGAATGAGCAAAAAGAGGAAGTATGAGCTTTCCTTTTACCTCAATGACCGGGGGCGTGTCACTTACAACGAATTATGCCGGAAATGCCAGCATGGGTGCAAGCAGAGCTTCCGGGCGGTTGTGATTGACTGCCCCTGTTATTTATCCAAACGAGCAAAGAAAAAGGAGGAACACACAGAATGAATTTTGAATTTATGACGATAGACACACCATTGCCGCCCTGTATGCCTTTTCCCAGAGCGTTGACAGGATTTCCAGTCAGCAGCACCGCAAAGGTCATGTACTGCCGGATGCTGGACGCTATGCTCTCCAAAGGGCAGGAGGACGAGAACGGAATCCTCTTTGTCTGCTTCCCTGTCACAGCCATTGCCGCAGTCCTGTCCCGCAGCTCCATGACGGTCAAGCGTTCTCTGAATGAACTGGAAACTGCCGGACTTATCATGCGGGTGCGTCAGGGCATTGGAGAACCAAACAGGATTTATGTGCTGATACCGGGAAAGGAGGACGCTGCCCTTGCCTGATACATCAAAGCTGGAAAAACTCAATCGGGAGTTGGAAAAAAGCGAAAAGAAACTGCGGAAAGCCATCAATGATGAAAAGGCATTGCAGCATCAGCTGAAGCAGCTTACCCGAAAAGAACGAACGCACCGGCTCTGTACACGTGGCGGTATGCTGGAAAGTTTTCTGCAAGAACCGGAACGCCTGACAGATGATGATGTCATGCTGTTGTTGAAACTCATTTTTCACAGACAGGACACGCAGGAACTATTGAAAAAACTGCTGGAACGGGAGATGCCGGAACCCCCTTAGTTTACTAAGGGCGCAATTATACACCACCCAGAGGTTGGTGCATTGCGTTCTCCGAAGGCTCCTCGCCGGAGGGCTGTGATTTTCCGCAGTCATGGTCTGCTTCAAATCAAACAGGGGACGCTACGCTTCCCCTGCGCTGGCTGCCGCCAGCTACCCTTTTGTGAACTTGCCATCTGGGGACACCTTGCGTTGCAAGCTGTTCCCAGCCGACAAGTTTTACAAAATCTCTCTATACTTTGACGGTCGAATAAAGTATAATGAAGTCAACGACTAATCGGAATTTGGAGGTAATATGCTTATGAAAAAATTTCTTTCTTTGTTTTTGTGTCTTACTTGTGTACTGACTTTAGTTGCGTGTGGAAAAAAGGTAGCTCCTATTACGTTACCTCAAACCGACGAGATTACATCTATTGATATAACTTTTGGGGAAAATACAGTAAGTCATTCAGACAAAACTTGGATAAGTGAAATAATCGCCGATATTTCCAGTTCTGAACCGACTAAGAAGGAAAGTGTTCAAGACTGTCCACAAGTGGAAAGTTATATCAAAATTGACTTCCAGTTTGAGACAGGAACAAGTACTATCTTTGCGTATGAGGATAGTGGTAAATACTATATTGAACAGCCTTATCAAGGAATTTATAAAATTGATAGCCAACTATTCGAAAGGTTACAAGAAACTGATTAATTCCAGTTTGCCACCCACACATCGGGTCAACTTGTCCCGAACTTTTACAACTAAATACCCGCCGCCCACACAGCGGCACACCGAGCAGGAAATCTGAAAAAGGTCTCCTGCTTTTTTTCTGCCCAAAATGGGGTGGCAAAACGCCACCCCATCCACCGATTACCGAAAGGAGTGATACGAAATGCCCTGTCCGCACAACGAAATCACGATTGTTCAGCGCAGCCAGCGACAGTCTGCTGTTGCCGCCGCTGCTTACCAAAGCGGCGAAAAGCTGTTCTGTGAATACGACCAGCAAGTGAAGCACTACCCGGAAAAGCGTGGTATCGTCCACAATGAAATTCTGCTCCCGGCAAACGCCCCACGGTCGTATGCAGACCGCAATACCTTATGGAACGCCGCCGAAGCGGTGGAAAAGCAATGGAACTCCCAGCTTGCAAGGCGGTGGGTGCTTACCATCCCAAGAGAGATACCACCCGACCAGTATGCTGTCCTTGTCCGGGAGTTTTGTGAGCAGCAGTTTGTTTCCAAAGGCATGATTGCTGATTTTGCAATCCATGACCCCCATCCGCCGGGACACAATCCCCACGCCCATGTCATGCTCACTATGAGGGCAATGGACGAACATGGAAAATGGCTTCCCAAGAGCCGCAAGGTTTATGACCTTGACGAAAACGGGGAACGGATCAAACTTCCGTCCGGCAGATGGAAAAGCCACAAGGAGGATACGGTGGATTGGAACGACCAGAAGTATTGCGAAATCTGGCGGCATGAATGGGAGGTCATCCAGAACCGCTATCTGGAAGCCAATGACCGCCCAGAGCGTGTGGACTTGCGTTCTTATGCCAGACAGGGGCTTGATATTATCCCTACTGTCCATGAGGGAGCTGCTGTCCGGCAGATGGAAAAGCGGGGTATCCAGACGAACATCGGCAACCTGAACCGGGAAATCAGAGCCGCCAACCGCCTGATGAAGTCTATCCGGCAGCTCATTCAAAACCTCAAAGGCTGGATTACCGAGCTGGGAGAAAAACGAAAAGAACTGCTTGCACAAAAGGCGGCGGAGGAAGCGACACTTCTTCCCAATCTGCTGATGAAGTATATGGAGATACGAAAGGAAGAACGGAAGGACTGGACAAGGGCTGGACAGAACCGGGGGACTTCACAGGACTTAAAGGCAGTCAGCGAAGCCCTGTCCTATCTCCGTCAAAAGGGGATTTCTACTGTGGAGGACTTAGAAGTATTTCTGGAATCTTCCGGGAAATCAGCCGCAGATTACCGCAGTCAGATGAAGCCAAAGGAAGCCCGCAGCAAAGTGATTGACGGGATTCTTGCCAGCCGGACAGACTGCAAGGAATGTAAGCCTGTCTATGAGAAGTACCAGAAGATATTTTTCAAGAAAACAAAGGAGAAATTCAAACAGGAACACCCGGAGGTCGCCCGGTATGCGAAAGCCACCGCCTACCTTGCCAAGCACCCGGACGATAAGGACAGCACCCAAAAGGAACTGCAACAGGAGCAGGAAAAACTTCTCAGCGAAATCGCAGAGCTGAAAGTACCGCTGACAGAGGTACAGGAGGATTTGAAGAAGCTGCGGGACATCCGCTACTGGGTACGGAAAGCCACCCCCGGCACAGAAGAAAGCAAAGAGCCGCCCAAGAAGCAGCCCCTCAAAGAAGTCTTGCAGGATAAGGCGGACGAGAAAAAAGCACAAAGAACTGCCCCGGTGCAGACAAAACACAAACAACAGGATATGGAACTTTAACAGGCACTTGCCATTTTCAGATTGAGAATGTCAGGTGCTTTTCTTTTTTTCAAGGAGGGATAGATTTGAATGTATTTGAAGCTGTGAAGCAGTCCGTCACAACAAGACAGGCTGCGGAGCATTATGGAATCCATGTAGGTCGGAACGGGATGGCTTGCTGCCCGTTCCATAACGATAAAACCCCAAGCATGAAGCTGGATCGGCGTTACCACTGCTTCGGCTGCGGTGCGGATGGGGATGTGATTGATTTTGCCGCCGCCCTGTATGGGCTGGGAAAGAAAGAAGCCGCCGTACAACTGGCACAGGACTTCGGGCTTTCCTATGAGGACTGGAAGCCGCCGGGAAAGGAAAAAAAGCCAAAGCCCCGGCAGAAATCCCCGGAGGAACAGTTTCAGGAAGCAAAGAACCGCTGCTTCCGTATTCTTGCTGATTATCTCCATCTGCTTCGGGCATGGAGAACGGACTACGCCCCACACTCCCCGGAGGAAGCCTTTCATCCCCGGTTTATAGAAGCCTTACAGAAGCAAGACCAAGTGGAGTATCTGCTGGATGTGCTGCTGTTCGGGGAAACAGAGGAAAAAGCGGCTTTGATTACGGACTACGGAAAGGATGTGATACAGCTTGAACAGCGAATGGCAGAGCTTGCCGCCGCAGACGCAGCAAGAACTAAAAAACACCATGAACGCCATGCAGCCACCCCAGAGCATTGAGGAAATCAAGGAGGGGCTGGAAACTACCGAGAAAGGCGGTGTCCGTCAGAGCATACGGAACTGCCTGACTGTATTCCAGCGTGACCCGCTGCTTTCCGGGGCTATCGCATACAACATCCTGACTGACCGCAAGGACATCATAAAGCCCATCGGCTTCCACAGGGAAAGCACCGCCCTGAACGATACAGATATGAAGTATCTGCTTCTTTATCTGGAAGAAACCTACGGGCTTACCAATGAGAAAAAGATTGATAACGCCATCGGGATTGTGGCGAATGAAAACAAGTACCACCCCATCCGGGATTATTTAAGTTCCCTTGTGTGGGACGGGACAGAGCGAATCCGCTTCTGCCTGCGGCACTTTCTGGGGGCTGACGCAGACGATTACACCTATGAAGCATTGAAGCTGTTCCTGCTGGGTGCAATCTCACGAGCCTTTCAGCCGGGGTGCAAGTTTGAAATCATGCTCTGTCTGGTCGGCGGTCAGGGGGCTGGCAAGTCCACTTTCTTCCGTCTGCTGGCAGTCCGGGACGAGTGGTTCTCCGATGATTTGCGGAAGCTGGACGATGACAATGTGTACCGCAAGCTGCAAGGTCACTGGATTATCGAAATGTCGGAAATGATGGCAACCGCCAACGCCAAGAGCATTGAGGAAATCAAGTCATTTTTAAGCCGGCAGAAAGAGGTTTACAAGATACCTTATGAAACCCACCCGGCAGACCGCCCCCGTCAGTGCGTGTTTGGCGGCACTTCCAATGCCCTGGACTTCCTGCCCCTTGACCGTTCCGGCAACCGCCGCTTTATCCCCGTCATGGTGTACCCGGAGCAAGCCGAGGTTCACATTTTGGAGGACGAAGCTGCTTCCAGAGCCTATATCGAGCAGATGTGGGCAGAAGCGATGGAGATTTACCGAAGCGGCAGGTTCAAGCTGGCTTTCAGCCCCGCCATGCAGCGCTATCTCAAAGAACACCAGCGGGATTTTATGCCGGAGGACACCAAAGCAGGGATGATACAGGCGTATCTTGATAAGTACACCGGGAGCATGGTCTGCTCCAAGCAGATCTACAAGGAAGCCTTGAACCATGCTTTTGACGAGCCGAAGCAATGGGAAATCCGGGAAATCAACGAGATTATGAACCAGTGCATTTCCGGCTGGAGGTACTTCCCGAACCCAAGAATGTTTTCAGAATATGGCAGACAAAAGGGCTGGGAGCGTGAAAACCCGGCAACGGACTTAAGCAACCCGTCTGAAAAAACGATGGACGGTTTTGTGGAGGTCACAGAACAGATGGAGCTTCCATTCTGAAAAGGACAGCCCGTTGCACCCCCTGTTGCTATCCCGTTGCCGAGCCGGTTGCCGGGGAAAAACCTTTATTTCCGGGCTTTTCTCCCTTATAACAACCAAAACAACAGAAAAATAAAAGAAAAGTATAAATAGTAACCATCGCCAGATTGAGATTGTTTGCAAGGTCTTTTGAAGCCCGTTGCCGGACTTCGTTGCCGACACCCTCTGTCTGGCTATTTTCATGTATGGAGGATAACTGCCTATGGCAAAAAACAAAACAGAGATTCATGTTACAACGGTGTTTGACGGGGAGCTGGACGCAACCGATGTGTTCGTCAGCCTGATTTCCCAGAAATACGGTAAGACAAATACGAAAGAATATCTTGCTAAAAAGAAAGATATGGGTTATAATGAAGATGAGGTTCAAAAGAGCCAGATACCGTCTGGATTGTGTGGGTAAATGGCTATGATGAACGAAATGGAATACAGAACAATCGGTTCGGCACTTGCCGGAGGGTATCGTGCAGCGGTCTATTGCAGGCTGTCAAAGGACGATGACCTGCAAGGCGAAAGTGCCAGTATCGCAAACCAGCGTGATATGCTGGAAAAATACTGCGAAAAGCAGGGATGGGAGGTTGTGGCAGTCTATCAGGACGATGGCTTCACAGGTCTTAATATGGAGCGTCCTGATTTACAGAGAATGTTGAGAGCCATTGAGCGCAGGCAAATCAACCTTGTCATCACGAAAGACCTCAGCCGACTGGGGCGTAACTATCTGCAAACCGGGCATTTGATTGAGGACTTTTTCCCAAGAAACGGTGTCCGCTATATCGCCATGAATGACGGTATCGACACCCTGCGGGATAACAACGATATTGCCCCGTTCAAGAATATCCTGAACGAGATGTACAGCAAGGATATTTCCAAGAAAGTCCATTCCTCTTATCTTCTGAAAGCGCAGAAAGGACAGTTTACCGGGTGTCTTGCCCCCTTTGGGTATCGGAAAGACCCAGAGGACAGAAACCATCTGCTCATTGACGAGGAAACCGCCCCGATTGTGCGGCTGATTTTCGGATATGCCCTGAACGGTCATGGTCCGAACTATATCCGCAGACGGCTGGAGGAAGAAAAAATCCCCTGCCCCACATGGTGGAACCGGGAACGGGGGCTTCGCAATACCCGCACCAAATGGGAAAAGAAAGACCCAGAAAACGGACGGTATATGTGGGACTTCTCCGTTATCAAAGACCTCTTGATGAATCCCGTCTACACCGGGGCGATTGCTTCCCAGAAAAAAGACTACCGTTTCAAAATCGGCACGATTGGAGAAAAGAAGCCGGAGGACTGGATTGTGGTGGAGGGACAGCATGAACCGCTGATTGACCGCATGAGCTTTGACATTGTGCAGAACAAGCTGAAATCCCGCCAGCGTCCGGGGCAGACCAATGAAATCAGCCTGTTTGCCGGACTGATAAAATGCGGCGAGTGTGGGAAGTCGCTGACGATACGCTACACAAACGCAAAACATCCCCAGCAGATTTATTCCTGCAAGACCTACAATGCCTTTGGAAAGAACCACTGCACCCAGCACCGGATTGACTATGACACCCTTTACAGCCATGTGCTGCGGAAAATCCGGGAATGTGCCAGAGCTGCCCTGATGGACGGGAAAGCGGTTGCCGACCGCCTGACTAATACCTGTGAAGCCGAGCAGCGGGAACAGCGGGAAGCAATGGAACGCTCCCTTACAAGGGACGAGGAACGGATTGAGGTTCTGGATAAAATGGTCATGCGGCTTTATGAGGATATGATTGCAGGGCGTATCAGTGAGCAGAATTTCAACACCATGCTGGAAAAGACACAGACCGAGCAAGCGGAGCTTAAAGCAAAAGTGTCCGAGGGCAGAAAGCGGCTGTCCGATGAAGTCCAGCTTGCCAATGACGCAAAACAATGGGTGGAAGCCATTCAGGAATACGCCAATATCACAGAGCTGGACGCAGCCACCCTCAACCGCTTAATCAAAGAAATCGTCGTGCATGAGCGCATTGACGAAGATAAAACAAGACACATTTCTATCGAAATTCATTTTAATCTCAAACCCATCCCAGAGGTGGAACAGGTCACTGCCTGACCTGTCCCGCCGGGACGGTTCTCTTAAAAACACCATATAGATTTTTTGTACGCCGCCGCCCGCCATCGAGCAGAGTTTTACACCTAATTGGGGATAAAACAGCTCATGGCCGGCGCCGGTGTAGCCGTAGTCGGCATGGTTCTTGTACCTCTGCTCTCCGGGCTGTTCTCTGTCTAAGCGTTCCTGCATGAAATCCTTGCCGCTCCCGCAGCTCTGCGGGGGCGGCGGAAAGGAGGTTGACACCGTATGGATTTCTTACTTGAAGCCCTGACGAATTGGCTGAAAGAAATGCTGGTGGGCGGTATTATGAGCAACCTTTCGGGGATGTTTGACAGTGTAAACCAACAGGTCGCGGATATATCCGTACAGGTAGGACAGACCCCACAGGGATGGAATGGCAGTATTTTCAATATGATTGAGAATCTGTCAAACTCCATCATGGTGCCGATTGCAGGTGTGATCCTGGCTATCGTGATGACCGTAGACCTGATCCAGATGATTGCAGACAAGAACAACCTGCATGATGTGGATACCTGGATGATTTTCAAGTGGGTGTTCAAATCAGCTGCCGCCATTCTCATTGTCACAAACACATGGAATATCGTGATGGGCGTCTTTGATATGGCGCAGAGCGTGGTGGCGCAGGCGGCAGGGATTATCAATTCGGATGCGTCCATTGACATTTCCTCAGTTATGACCGATCTGGAACCGAGGCTGATGGAAATGGATTTGGGACCGCTGTTCGGACTGTGGTTCCAATCCCTCTTTATTGGCATTACCATGTGGGCGTTGTATATCTGTATCTTTATCGTTATTTATGGCCGTATGATCGAGATCTACCTTGTAACTTCGGTGGCTCCCGTTCCAATGGCTGCAATGATGGGCAAAGAATGGGGCGGTATGGGACAGAATTACCTCCGATCCCTGCTGGCACTGGGCTTTCAGGCGTTTCTCATTATCGTCTGCGTGGCAATTTATGCTGTGCTGGTGCAGAACATCGCTCTGGAAGATGACATCATCATGGCAATCTGGAGCTGCGTGGGCTACACCGTACTGCTATGTTTTACGCTGTTCAAAACCGGCAGTCTCGCCAAATCAGTCTTTCAGGCGCACTAAAACGGAAGGAGGTTTCCACATTGGCTTATGTACCCGTACCCAAGGATTTAACAAAAGTCAAAACAAAGGTCATGTTCAATCTGACCAAGCGGCAGCTTATCTGCTTCACGGGCGGAGCGCTTATTGGCGTACCGCTTTTCTTTTTGCTCAGAAAACCTACCGGAAACAGTGTAGCGGCTATGTGTATGATGCTGGTTATGCTGCCCTTCTTTATGCTGGCTATGTACGAAAAGCATGGACAGCCGCTGGAAAAGATCGTGGGCAACATTCTCAAAGTAGCTGTGATCCGTCCCAAGCAGCGACCTTACCAGACCAACAACTTTTATGCCGTATTAAAGCGGCAGGAAATGCTCGATAAGGAGGTGTATGACATTGTTCACCGCAATAAAAAAATGGCTGCATCGGATGTTCGGAAAAACCGAGGAAAAAACTGTGCAGCCGGTAAAGACAAAGAAAAAACTGTCCCGCGCCGATAAGAAGCAGATCGAAGCGGCCATTGCCCGCGCTAACCGCACGGACAAAAAAGGGAAATCTGCGCAGGACAGTATCCCTTATGAACGGATGTGGCCGGACGGAATCTGCCGCATATCGGACAGCCACTACACAAAGACCATCCAGTTTCAGGACATCAACTATCAGCTCTCCCAAAACGAAGATAAGACGGCAATCTTTGAGGGTTGGTGTGATTTCCTCAATTATTTTGACAGCTCGATTCATTTCCAGCTGTCTTTTTTGAATCTTGCGGCATCGGAGGAGACCTTTGCTAACTCCATTTCCATCCCGCCCCAGAGGGACGCCTTTGACAGTATCCGCGAAGAATACACCACAATGCTGCAAAATCAGCTGGCCAGAGGTAATAACGGTCTCATCAAGACCAAATACCTGACCTTTGGTATCGACGCGGACAGCATCAAAGCCGCCAAGCCCCGTCTGGAGCGTATTGAGACCGATATACTTAATAACTTCAAGCGTCTTGGTGTAGCTGCCAGAACGCTGGACGGTAAAGAAAGGCTTTTTCAGCTTCATGCGGTATTCCACATGGATGAACAACTCCCGTTTCAGTTTGAATGGGACTGGCTGGCTCCTTCCGGTCTGTCCACAAAGGATTTTATTGCACCAAGCTCCTTTGAGTTCCGCACCGGCAAGCAGTTCCGTATGGGCAAGAAATACGGGGCTGTTTCTTTTTTGCAGATTCTCGCACCGGAGCTGAATGACCGTCTGTTGGCTGATTTTCTGGATATGGAAAGTTCGCTCATTGTGAGTATGCACATTCAGTCGGTGGATCAGGTGAAAGCCATCAAAACGGTAAAGCGGAAGATTACCGACCTGGACCGCAGCAAGATCGAGGAACAGAAAAAAGCAGTCCGTGCCGGATACGACATGGACATCATTCCATCTGACCTTGCTACCTACGGCAGTGAAGCGAAAAAACTCTTGCAGGATTTGCAGAGCCGCAACGAGAGAATGTTCCTTTTGACCTTTCTGGTGCTGAACACAGCGGACAATCCCCGTCAGCTTGGCAACAACATCTTTCAGGCAGGCTCTATTGCCCAGAAGTATAACTGTCAGCTGACCAAGCTGGACTTCCAGCAGGAAGAAGGGCTGATGAGCTGTCTGCCTCTGGGTCTCAATCAGATTGAGATTCAGCGAGGACTGACCACCAGTTCCACAGCTATCTTTGTGCCCTTTACTACGCAGGAACTGTTCCAGAACGGGAAAGAAGCTCTGTACTACGGCATCAATGCTCTGTCCAACAACCTCATCATGGTGGACAGAAAGCTGCTGAAAAACCCCAACGGCCTGATTCTGGGTACGCCGGGTTCCGGTAAGTCCTTCAGCGCAAAACGAGAAATTGCCAACTGCTTTTTGCTTACCAGTGATGATGTTATTATCTGTGACCCGGAAGCGGAGTACGCACCTCTTGTTGAGCGTCTGCATGGGCAGGTCATCAAGATCTCACCTACTTCAACCAACTATATCAATCCGATGGATCTGAATCTGGACTATTCGGATGATGAAAGCCCGCTGTCACTCAAGTCTGACTTTATCCTCAGCTTGTGTGAGCTGATCGTGGGCGGTAAGGAGGGCTTGCAGCCGGTGCAGAAAACCATTATTGACCGTTGTGTACGGCTGGTTTACAACGAATATCTCAATGACCCAAAGCCGGAGAATATGCCGATTTTGGAGGACCTTTATAACCTGTTGCGGGAGCAGGAAGAAAAAGAAGCTCAGTACATTGCAACGGCATTGGAAATCTATGTGACGGGTTCGTTGAATGTGTTCAATCATCAGAGCAATGTGGACATTGATAACCGGATTGTCTGCTATGACATCAAGGAACTGGGCAAGCAGCTTAAAAAAATCGGTATGCTGGTGGTACAGGATCAGGTGTGGAACCGCGTTACCATCAACCGTGCCGCCCACAAGTCCACCCGTTACTACATCAACGAGATGCACCTGCTTTTGAAGGAGGAGCAGACCGCCGCCTATACGGTGGAAATCTGGAAGCGATTCCGTAAATGGGGCGGTATTCCGACAGGTATCACCCAGAATGTCAAAGACCTTTTGAGCAGCCGCGAGGTGGAAAATATCTTTGAAAATTCCGACTTCGTGTATATGCTCAACCAGGCAGGCGGAGACCGTCAGATTCTTGCTAAGCAGCTGGGTATTTCCACACACCAATTATCTTATGTGACCCACTCCGGTGAGGGCGAGGGCCTGCTGTTTTATGGCTCCACGATCCTGCCGTTTGTGGATCACTTCCCGAAGAACACCGAACTTTACCGCATTATGACTACCAAACCCCAGGAACTGAAAAAGAAGGAGGATGAATGATGATGAATCCCAACATTTTGAATAAAAATCCGCTGATGTTTTTTGACAGGGCGGTAAATGCCCAGCGCAGCCAGCTGCTTACAGTCATGGCCGATGCGGTAAGTGAGTGTCGCACGGCGGCAGACCAGGCAGCCGAACTGAATGAGACCGGTCAGGTGGGGCTGCTCCGTCTGGCAGAGGTCTGGAGCACCATCCGTGCCAAGGAAGGTATGGGTGGTCTGGTTCTGGAAGGAACCGAAGCGAAGATCCTGTCCGATGTGGTGGCACAGTTTTATGCCTACCTGTCCGGCTGTATGTTCAACGATCCTGTGGGAATGGCCATTTATGCAGAGCTGCACTACATGATGTCCTCCCTCATGCTGGGAGAATGGTTTGAATAAAGAGCCGCGCCTGCGCTTTACTGATGAGGAATGGTCTGATCCTGCACTGGAAAAGCCGATCCGTAAAGCTGAGAAAGCTGCGGCCAGAGCAGATAAGGCGCAGGCCAATATCCCAAAGAAAAAGGTCAGGCAGACGGTCATTGACCCGAATACCGGAAAAAAGACCTCGAAGCTGACCTTTGAGGACAAGAAAAAGCCACCTTCCAAAGTTTCTCAAGGAGTCAGGGAAGCTCCCGTCCATCTGGTCGCAGGCAAGCTCCACAAAGAGATCCGGGAAACAGAGCAGGACAATGTGGGCGTGGAAAGCGCCCACAAGTCCGAGGAAGCGGTGGAGACTGGCGCTTATCTGGTGCGGGAGGGCTATCGCAGCCACAAGCTGAAGTCGTACCGCAAAGCAGCACAGGCAGAGCGCCAACTGGAAAAGGCAAATGTAAATGTTCTGTACCAGAAATCTTTGCAGGAAAATCCTCAGTTTGCCAGCAATCCGCTTTCCCGCTGGCAGCAAAAGCAGGCCATCAAAAGGCAGTATGCCGCCGCCAAACACGCCGGTCAGACTGCCGGAAATACCGCCCAGGCTGCATCCAAAACCGGAAAAGCTGCAAGGACGGTAAAAGAAAAGGTACAGCAGGCAGGGGCATTCGTCATGCGCCACAAGAAGGGTTTCCTGATGGCAGGGGTTTTGTTCCTCATTACCTGTATGCTGATGAATACCATGTCCTCCTGCTCCATGATGGCGCAGAGCATCGGTTCCGTTCTCTCCGGCACCACCTATCCGTCGGATGACCTGGAAATGCTGGCGGTGGAGGCAGATTATGCAGCCAGAGAAGTCCAGTTGCAGGAGGAAATCGACAACATTGAAAGCAGCCACCCAGGGTATGACGAGTATCGCTATGACCTTGGTATGATCGGTCATGACCCTCATGAGCTGGCAGCATTTCTGTCTGCCGTTTTGCAAGGCTACACCCGGCAGAGCGCTCAGGCAGAGCTGGCGCGTGTGTTTGCAGCACAGTATCAGCTGACGCTTACTGAGGAAGTGGAGATCCGCTACCGCACGGAGACCTCCACCGACCCGGAGACCGGCGAGACCACCTCAGAAGAAGTCCCCTATGAGTATTACATTTTGAATGTGAAACTCACCAGCAAGCCCATTTCCGCTGTGGCGTCGGAGATTCTGACCCCGGAGCAGATGGAAATGTATCAGGTCTACCGACAGACCATGGGCAATAAGCCGTTGTTGTTTGGCGGCGGTTCCCCTGATACCAGCGGCTCGGAAGATCTGTCCGGTGTGCAGTTCATTAACGGTACCCGCCCCGGCAATCCTCAGCTGGTGGAACTGGCCAAGCGTCAGGTGGGCAATGTGGGCGGCTATCCTTATTGGAGCTGGTATGGCTTTGACAGCCGCGTAGAGTGGTGCGCCTGCTTTGTATCCTGGTGTTATAACCAGGCTGGAAAAAGTGAACCGCGCTTTGCAGGCTGTGAGTGGCAGGGCGTTCCGTGGTTCCAGTCTCATGGACAATGGGGTGCAAGAGGCTATAACAATCTGGCTCCCGGAGATGCAATTTTCTTTGATTGGGATTTGGATGGGACAGCAGACCATGTGGGTATCGTGATCGGTACGGATGGCAGCCGTGTTTATACGGTGGAGGGAAATTCCGGCGATGCCTGCAAGATCAAAAGTTATGACCTGAATTATCAAAGTATTAAGGGCTACGGCCTGATGAACTGGTAACAGACTTTGTGGAAAGGAGTGAACGGTTATGGCAAAAAACAAAATTGAACGTATCGACCAGGAAATTGAGAAAACCCGTGAGAAGATTGCGGAATATCAGGAAAAGCTCAAGACCCTGGAAGCACAGAAAACGGAGGCAGAGAATCTGGAAATCGTTCAGATGGTTCGTGCGTTACGCATGACTCCAGCACAGCTGAACGCTATGCTTTCCGGTGGAATGAACCACGGCAGAGATACAGCACTGTCGGAATCAAATAATCAGGAGGCTACCGCTTATGAAGAATAAAAGAATTTGCAAAACACTTTCCGCCCTTTGCCTGACAATGGTTGTGGTATTTGGCTTTACGATCCCTGCTTTTGCACAGGGGTCAGAACAGGCTCCGGCGGCACCGGCAGAGGATTCTACCAATGACAGCAATGTGATTGTGGAAGAAACAGAACCGGCACCGGCACTTACACCAGATGGCAATGCCGCTCTGGTGGATGATTTTGGTGGCAATAAGCAGCTCATTACCGTTACCACCAAGGCTGGCAACTATTTTTACATTTTGATCGACAGGGCTAATGAGGATAAAAAGACTGCTGTTCACTTTCTGAATCAGGTGGACGATGCAGACCTTGCGGCGCTGATGGAAGATGGAAAACCCAAAGAGGAGATGCCTGCGGTATGCAGCTGTTCAACAAAATGTGAAGCAGGGGCAGTCAATACGGCCTGCCCGGTCTGCGCAACTGATAAGAGTAAATGTACGGGCAAAGCACCGGAACCTCCGGCAGAAACATCGGAGCCGGAAAAGGAGAAGCCTGCCGGATTGAACCCGGCTGCGATAGTCCTTTTGCTGGCTCTGCTGGGAGGCGGTGGCGTATTTGCCTACTTGAAGCTCGTTAAGAACAAGCCTAAGACCAAGGGCAATGACAGTCTGGACGATTATGATTATGGCGAGGAGGATTCCGAGGAATGGGAAACCGAGGATGAGGAGTCGGACGAGCCGGACGCTGACGGGGGCAGCACAGAAGAAGATGATGAGGACAGTGTGAAATGACCCGATTCACAGACAGTCCCTATGAACGCATGATGACACGCAGGCCGGAGGGCGGGAAGGAAACTTCCCGTCCTCCTTCTTTACCCCACAGCCACCCCTGCTATGGTTGCGGGAATTATGGAAGACCCTGCGTAGGTATCTGTCACCGGGAAATGTCCCGATGGCTCAAAGAGAGGAGGAACCATCATGGCTCAACATAAATTGGTAATTGCCGAAAAACCATCAGTTGCCCAGAATTTGGCGGCTGTGATCGGCGCAACCGTCCGTAAGGACGGGTATCTGGAGGGCAACGGCTGGCGTGTCAGCTGGTGCGTGGGCCACCTGGCCGGTCTTGCGGATGCAGACAGCTATGACCCAAAGTATGCCAAGTGGCGATATGATGATCTGCCTATCCTGCCGGAACATTGGCAGATGGTGGTAGGAAAAGATAAGAAAAAGCAGTTTGATATTCTCAAAAAGCTGATGAATGCCCCGGATGTGACGGAAGTGGTAAATGCCTGTGATGCCGGACGCGAGGGCGAGATGATCTTCCGCAGCGTCTATGAGCTGGCAGGTTGCAAGAAGCCGATGAAAAGGCTCTGGATTTCTTCGATGGAGGACTCCGCCATAAGGGAAGGCTTTGCAAACCTGCGCCCCAGTGCGGACTATGACGGACTTCGAGATGCTGCCCTCTGCCGTGCCAAGGCCGACTGGCTGGTGGGAATCAATGCCACAAGGCTTTTTTCCGTGCTGTATCACCGTACCCTCAACATCGGGCGCGTGATGTCCCCAACACTGGCGCTTATTGTCCAGCGAGAAGCTGAGATCGACACCTTTCAGCCGATTCCCTTTTATACCGTGGCGCTGGAGCTGCCCGGTCTTACCGTATCCGGGGAGCGCATGGCGAATAAGGCCGCTGCCGAGCAGCTGAAAGAAGCCTGTCAGGGTGCAAATGTCACAATCAAAAAGGTGGAGTGCAAGGAAAAGTCCGAAAAGCCGCCTGCCCTCTATGACCTGACTACCCTGCAAAGAGATGCCAACCGCCTGCTTGGATTTACAGCCCAGCAGACCCTGGACTATCTACAAAGCCTGTATGAAAAGAAGCTCTGCACCTATCCCCGTACTGACAGCCGCTATCTGACTGGTGATATGGCAGACAGCCTGCCGGTGCTGGTGAATCTGGTTGCCAGTGCTATGCCGTTTCGCAAAGGGATCGCCATTACCTGTGATCCGCATACGGTCATCAACGATAAGAAAGTAACCGACCATCACGCAGTAATCCCTACCAGAAATCTCAAGGATGCAGACCTTTCTGCCCTTCCTGCGGGAGAAAAAGCGGTGCTGGAGCTGGTGGCCCTGCGTCTGATGTGCGCCGTAGCCCAGCCCCATATCTATTCGGAAACTGTTGTGATTGCAGCGTGTGCCGGTGGGGAGTTTACCACAAAAGGAAAAACGGTGAAGCATCCCGGATGGAAAGCACTGGAGGACGCTTACCGTGCCAAAATGAAGGATGCAGAGCCGAAAAAAGAGGGCGCAGAGAAAGCCCTGCCGGAGCTGACCGAAGGACAGACCCTTTCGGTTGCTGCGGCAATCGTCAAAGAAGGCAAAAGCAGTCCGCCTCAGCACTTTACGGAGGATACCTTGTTGTCCGCAATGGAGACTGCCAGAAAAGAGAATATGCCGGAGGACGCCGAGCGAAAAGGTCTGGGGACACCGGCCACCCGTGCCGGTATTTTGGAAAAGCTGGTATCTGCCGGTTTTCTGGAACGAAAAAAGAGCAGGAAAACGGTGCAGCTTCTCCCTTCCCACGATGCAGTTTCCCTGATCACAGTGCTGCCAGAACAACTGCAATCGCCGCTTCTGACTGCCGAGTGGGAGTACCGCCTGGGCGAGATCGAGCGCGGGCAGCTTGCCCCGGAGGAGTTTTTAGACGGGATCAGCACCATGCTGAAAGATCTGGTGGGGACTTATCAGGTCATCAAGGGAACTGAGTATCTGTTCACTCCGCCCCGTGAGGTGGTGGGCAAATGCCCTCGCTGCGGCGGTGAAGTTGCAGAACTGCAAAAAGGCTTCTTCTGTCAGAATGATTCTTGCAAATTTGCAATCTGGAAAAACAACAAATGGTGGGCTGCCAAGAAAAAACAGCCGACCAAGGCTGTGGTGTCTGCGCTACTGAACGATGGCCGTGTCCGTGTGACGGGGTTATATTCGGAGAAAACCGGCAAGACCTACGATGCCACTGTGGTTTTGGAGGACGATGGACAGTATGCCAACTTCAAGCTGGAATTTGACCAGCGGAAAGGAGGCAGCCGATGAAGCTCTCTTTAGTGGAACGGGAAACCATTCTCCTCTATAACCAGGCAGAACCAATGGCTGAGGTCTACACCCACGATCCCCGTCTGATGGAAAAGCTGGAACTGCTGGCAAAAAAGCACCCCGACCAGATCATCCGAAAGGACGCCCATAACTTTACCGTCCCCAAGCGGTGTGTATCAGTCCGGGAGCCATACAGCGCCGAGCGTCGCAAAGCTGCCAGTGAGCGTGCGAAAGCCGCCGGATACCAGCCCCCTGTGAAAAAGTCCGGCAGTTAAAGGCACATGGCAGAGAATGTATTTGAAGCGGTCAAGCAGTCGGTCAGCACCAGAGAAGCGGCAGCGTTTTATGGGATCGAGGTCAAACGAAATGGTATGGCCTGCTGTCCCTTTCACGATGATAAGAACCCCAGCATGAAGGTAGACCAGCGGTTCCACTGCTTTGGCTGCGGTGAAGATGGGGATGTGATCGACTTTACCGCAAAGCTCTTTAACCTCTCCCCAAAAGAAGCGGCGGAGAAACTGGCACAGGACTTTGGCCTGATCTATGACAGTCAGGCCCCGCCCCGCAGGAGATATGTCCGGCAAAAAACCGAGGCACAGAAGTTTCGGGAGGATCGACAGCGCTGTTACCGCGTACTGTCCGATTACTACTATCTGCTGAAAAAATGGGAAGCCGACCGTTCTCCCAGGACACCGGAGGAAGAACCGCACCCCCGCTTTGTGGAAGCAATCCAGAAGAAAACCTATGTAGAGTACCTGCTGGACCTTTTTCTTTATGAAAGTGAAGAAGAACAAAAGGCATGGATTGCAGAACACACAGCAGAAATCACACACTTGGAAAGGAGATTGAAAATCATGGCTGAGAATAAACCCACCAACCGAGAACGGCTAAGGGAAATCACAGATGGCATCGAGCAGGGCATCAAAGAACTGTTTGAAAGCGAAAAGTATATGCGCTATCTGTCCGTCATGTCCCGATTTCACCGCTATTCGGTAAACAACACCATGCTCATCTATATGCAGAAGCCGGATGCCACTTTGGTAGCCGGATACAATAAGTGGAAAGACCAGTTTGAGCGTCATGTAAAAAAGGGCGAGCATGGCATTACCATCATTGCCCCGACACCGTATAAGAAGAAAATCGAGGAGCAGAAGCTGGACCCGGATACCAAGGCTCCGATTTTGGATAAAGACGGAAAGATCGTTACAGAGGAAAAAGAAATCGAGATCCCCATGTTTCGTCCGGTCAAGGTCTTTGATGTGAGCCAGACCGACGGGAAACCTTTGCCGGAGCTTGCTTCCTCCCTTTCCGGCAATGTGCCAAATTATGAGGCATTCATGGAGGCCCTGCGCCGCAGCGCACCGGTGCCGATTACTTTTGAAGCAATGGCCGCCGATACGGACGGCTATTTTTCTGCCGATCATCAGAAAATTGCCATTCGTCAGGGCATGAGTGAGGTTCAGACGGTTTCAGCCACAGTACACGAGATTGCCCACAGCAAGCTCCATGACCCTAAAAAATATGAAATGCTACCGTCATGGAAGGTTGTGCTGGAGAGTGAAGGTGGAACTAAGCATGATTTCAAGCTGGATTTTGCCACAGAAAAAGAAGCCGAACAGTTTGCTTCTGATATGGATTGGCGCTATGTGGACGAAAATCAGTTTGAATGGCGTCTTGCAGTTGAGGAAGATGCAACCGCAGAAAAACAGGCAATCAAAAACCGTCACACGGAAGAAGTGGAGGCTGAAAGCATCTCCTATGCAGTCTGCAAATATTTTGGCATCGAGACTGGAGAAAATAGCTTTGGCTATATTGCCAGTTGGAGTCAAGGCAAGGAGCTGAAAGAACTGAGAGCCAGTTTGGAGACCATCAACAAAACCTCTGGCACTTTGATCTCCGACATTGAGCGCCACTATAAGGAAATCTGCAAAGAGCGCGGAATCGACCCTCATGCAAAGGTAGAGCCGGAAACCGCCCCGATAGAGCAGCCAGCAGATGCCATTAAGGTATCTGATAGGCTGCCGACCGGCGATCTGACCTACTATGTAGCAGAGTGCATGGAATTTCCAAACCTCGGAGAATACCACGATAACCTGTCTTTGGAGGAAGCTGTCCGCATTTATCAGGAGATTCCAGCAGAGCGAATGAACGGGATCAAGGGCATTGGTTTTGAGCTGAAAGACGGAAGCGACTATGAAGGACCTTTTCCGATTTTGACCGGCCAGACCATTGACCTGGACACCATCCAGGCAATCGACTATTACCGTGATAATCCTCTGGTGCAAAAAGCGGTAAAGGAACTGGCTGCGGCAATGCCGGAAATGGAAGTGCTGGGGGCGGATGCCAACCAGCAGGAGGCTTTGTTTCTGATTGACGATGCCACCTATCTTCATATCCAGTCCTGTGACAGCGGCTGGGACTATACCCTTTACGATGCCGCGTCCATGAAAGAGTTGGATGGTGGTCAGCTGGATATGCCGGAGATTTCCCGCATGAAGGCAGTTCTCCAGATTTGTGATGACAACGATTTGGGCAGAGACTCGGTAAAATACGCACCGTTGTCCATGATTGAGACCTTGCAGGAAGCTGCCTACCAGCAGATGCAGGCAGAGGCCAGTCAGATGGCTGCTTCTTCTCAGCTGCCGGAAGCACAAGAGCAGGCGCTGGATGAATACCCTATGCCTGATGAGCAGGTATCCACACCGGATATGCAGGAATACGGCTACTTCTATGATGGGATGCTCCCTGTCACCAGAGAACGGGCGCTGGAACTGGATGCCGCTGGTTTGACCGTCTATGTGCTGCATGAGGACAATACGGAGAGCATGGTGTTTGACCCGCAGGAAATCATGGATCATGGCGGTCTTTTTGGCGTGGACCGTGAGGAATGGGAGAAAAGCCCTCAGTTCCACGAAAAGGTCATGGAGCGTCAGGAACATCAGCAGGAACGCGAACAGGCATTTCTATCCCAGAACAGAGATTGCTTTGCTATCTATCAGGTGAGCCGTGACGATCCGCAGAATGTGCGCTTTATGAATCTGGATTGGTTAAAGTCCCATGACATTTCCATAGACCGCAGCAATTATGACCTCATTTACACAGCTTCGCTGAGGGAGTCTGGCACGGTACCGGAGCAGCTGGAAAAACTATATGAGCAGTTTAATCTGCAAAAGCCGGCGGATTTTCACAGTCCTTCTATGAGTGTCAGTGACATCGTTGCGATCAAGCAGGACGGTAAGGTATCCTGTCATTACTGTGACAGTGTTGGTTTTACCCAGATCCCCGGATTCCTGCCGGAAAATCCGCTGAAAAATGCGGAGATGGCCGTGGAGGACGATTACGGCATGATCGACGGTATCATCAACAATGGCGCAAAAGAGCCTACGGTGGCAGAGCTGGAACAGCAGGCCCGCAACGGTCAGCCCATTTCCCTCATGGATTTGGCTGCCGCTGCCCATCGGGAGGAACGGGAAAAGAAAAAGTCCGTCATGGAGCAGTTGAAAAGCCAGCCCAAGGCAGAACACAAAAAGATAGCGCCAAAAAAGAGTGCGGAAAGGGAGATTTGATATGGGAAACTTTACTTTTGAGGAAATGAACCTGATGTGCATTTACAATACCGGCAGCCGCACCGGACTGATCGACAGCCTGCGTGATATGCGCGGCGAGCTGGCCCCGGAGGAAACCGAGCTGCGGGAGTTGACAGACAGCGCACTGGGCAAGCTCCAGGCCATGAGTGATGCCGAGTTTGCCGAGCTGGAGTTGTATCCGGATTTTGACCAGTAAACACCATAATCGCAGGGATGGGGTGGCAATATGCCACCCCACCTTTTTACCCCAAAACTGAAAGGAGGACAGAACACTATGCCAACCAAAGCTGAACTATATGCACAGATGGCGGAGAAGGTGACAACGCAGCTCACGGGGAGCTGGCAGGAATGGGCAGGGTTTCTCACCACTGCTTCCCGCCTTTACAAGTACCCGTTCCATGAGCAGTTGATGATCTACGCCCAGCGTCCGGACGCCACCGCCTGTGCAGAGTACGATTTGTGGAATGAAAAGATGGGCCGGTATGTAAGGCGCGGCTCCAAGGGAATTGCTCTGGT
Organism: Ruminococcoides bili; assembly: GCF_040093295.1. Classification (NCBI taxonomy): domain Bacteria; kingdom Bacillati; phylum Bacillota; class Clostridia; order Eubacteriales; family Oscillospiraceae; genus Ruminococcoides; species Ruminococcoides bili. Next base: position 47,755 of record NZ_JBBNJY010000007.1, on the reverse strand, counting down.
GGACGATTCCGGGGACAGGCCCCGCCTGCGCTATGTTTTTGATATTTCCGACACCGGAACCCGTGAACATTCCCGCACTCCCTGGCTGTGGCAGCTGGAGGAGCGCCATTTGGATTCGGTGCAGGCCATGCTTGAGCGCACCTATGATGTTTCCGGTGATGACCTTGCCGGACAGCTCACCGAGGTAGCCGGAAAACTGGCTGAGGAATACTGGACGGAGCATCAGCAGGACTTCTTCTATATCGTTGACGGTTCCTTTTTGGAGGAATATGATGAGTTTAACATCGGAGTACAGTTCAAGGCAGCAGCCACCGTCAGTATCACTTATGCTTTGATGTCCCGCTGTGGACTGGAACCGGAACGCTACTTCGACCACGAAGATTTCATGGCGATCTTTGATTTCAATACTCCGGCAACCATCGGAGCGCTGGGAACAGCGGTCAGCCAGATCAACCAGCAGGTGCTGCGGCAGATCGGCGTTACCGTCCGAAATGCAGAGCGCGAAGCCAACCAAGAAAGGAGCAAACAAGATGAACAATCCCATGACCTATATCCAGAACGGAGACTATCTGATTCCCGACCTGAAGCTGAGCCAGCAGCCGGAGAAACCCCTGGGCAAGTACGGCAGGATGAGGAAAACCTACCTGAAGGAACACCGTCCCATCCTCTACAACCAGATGTTGCTGAGCGAGAAGCTGTACCCGCACCTTCTGGAGATCGACGAGACCGCCCAGAGCAGACTGGAGCAGATGATGCCCCAGCTGACGAAGGAAGCGGGAGCCACCGAGGAACTGAAAGCCAGCGATCCCATGAAGTGGGTGGGGCTGATGAACACCTGCAAAGCTCAGGCCGAGGAAATCCTGATGGCGGAGCTTATCAACAGCTGACTCTAAACCTGTTCCTCTCCGAAGCGGAACAGATCCAATCCATAGATGAAGCAGAGAATGTAGCGCATACATCCTCTGCTTTTTCTTTTACCCAAAATGACATCGACCATGTGCTGCGTTTGGGCGGCAATACAGACCGTCAAAGGGAGCGTGTGGTTGCAGCCTTTGAAAAGCAGAAAACCACCGCTGAGATTGCCGAGATACTGAAAACGCTGTACCACGGCGGCAATGGCCTTGGCAGTGTGAGCGCATGGTATGCCGAGGATGGTATCCATCTTTCACATGGGAAGTCTGTCCGTTATGACAGGTCTGCCCAGGTCATTTCCTGGGAGAGTGCCGCAGAGCGTATCGGGGAGCTTTTGGAAAGTGGTCAGTTTGCCTCCAATGTGGAGCTTGCAGAAGCGGCAGGCTATGAACGCTCCCTCCTCTCGGAAAAGCTCTGGCATCTGTATCACGATCTCAGTGAGGACGCCAGAAAAGGCGGATATTTGTCCTGCCTGTCAGAGATCAAAGGCAATGGTTTCCCGGAGGAGACCCGCCGCCTGATGGAGCAGCTGAGTGAACCGGCTTTCCGCCAGACCCTCAAGGAAGAATACGCTGCCTTCTGGACTGCCTATCAGCAGGACCGTGACCTGTTGCGTTTTCACTATCATAGACCGAGGGAGATCTGGGAGAACCTGAAGGACCTTGACCTGCCCCGCAGGACCTTTTCTTCAGAGCTTTCCCAAGTTCCAACCGTCCAGCACTTTATTACCGAGGATGAGATCGACGCCGCCATGACCGGCGGAAGCAGTTTCGCCGGAGGAAAAGGCCGTATCTATGCGTTCTTCATGGCAAACCATACGGATAAGGAGAAAGTGAGATTCCTCAAAGACGAGTATGGCATTGGCGGACGCTCTCATGCCTTGTCCGGTGCAACACACAGCGGCGAAGATCACGATGGGAAAGGACTGCACTATAAAAAGCAGGACTGCCCGGATGTTCACTTGAACTGGGAAAAGGTTGCCAAGCGCATTACCTCACTTGTCCAGAAAGACCGCTATCTTACCGAACAGGAACAGGCGCAGTATGACAAAATCCAGTCTGAAAAGGAACTGGCCGAAGAAGATGCCATTCAAGCCCAGCAGCCAGAGATGGAAGAAGAAACGCCAAAGCCTATCCTTCGGGAGCAGTTTGAGCAGTATAAGCCTGTGGTGACTGCCGCTATTTCCGAGGATGCCGCATACCGCAATGCCTGTGGGCATTCTGACCGTGAAAATGCTGTCATCGAGGGTAATGCCGCTGTGCGCCGTGCGGTCCTTGGTTCTAAGGATATGGAGCTGATCCGACTCTATTCGGATGTGCCGGAGTTCCGCCAGCGTCTGCACCGGGAAGTGATCGACGAAACCTATCCAAAGCTCCATGAACTTCTGCGCCCTCTTTCTCAGGAAGATATTGATACTGCCCTTTGTGCATGGAACGGCAATATCGAGAGTAAACACGCTGTTATCCGCTATATGAAAGACCATGCAAGAGAAAAAGATACCGCCGCATGGCTGGCTCAGGAATACGGCGGCAGTAACAGCAACAGCCTGTTCGTTGTCCGTGCCGGCAGCCCGGAGGAAACGCAGCTGCCCTGGCCGAAGGTACAGCGCAGGCTTGCCCAGCTCATTCAGGAGGACCGGTTCTATACCGAAGAAGAACAGAACCGTTTTGACGACATCGACCCAATCGCCATCCGGGAAGCTCTGGAAGAAAGAGGGATCGTCAACGGGCAGGTGACAGACCCGGAAAAACTGGACAATGCTCCGTTTATCCAACAGGTGATGTCAGATGCCGAGCAGATCGCAGAAGCCGAGACAGAGCAGACTTCCAAAGTTTCCATTTCCGATGAGGAATATGACGCAGTTCGCCGCCCAATTCCGCAAAGAACCTCCTATGACCCAGCCGCCCCGGTCTATGCCGTGGGCGATACCGTGTATATCGAGGATGATGCCTATCAGATCACCGAGCTGCGGGAGGACACCGTACAGCTTCTGCCCACCGGGATGGTATATCCCATCTACCGGGCAGAGCGCAAAGAACAGTTCGAGCAGCTGCTTCGGGCAGACCGCCGCAATGCTTACTATACCGAGTTTCTTCCTATTGACCCGGACAAGGCAGAACAAGACTTGCGGGATGTATTGGCTCATGGACTGATGGATGAAGCGGATAAAAAGCAGATTTCCACGCTGCTGCAATCCGGCAGGAGCAACAGCGAGATCGCCTACTGGCTGAGCAGAGCCTATTCCGGTGAGATTGAGACACTGAATCTGGAGACCGGCGATATTGTCGATTACCGTACCACGGCACAGGGCATAGAACTGGAAGTCATGGATGCAGAGGAAAAGCGTCTGGCTATGCTGTATTTCCGCTGGGATGAGGTTGCGCCTTTGCTGCGCGGGATGTATGCCCGTCAGCAGGACGGTTTTGGACAGGAACAGCCCCAACCGGCTACCGAATCCCCGACCTTCCATTCCGAGACCATGGCCGTCTATCCGGGCGATAAGAACAATCTGCCTTATGATGTGGTGGTGGAACGACTGCATATCGAGGAGCCGGAGCCGCCAGCCCCTGTGACTGAGCCGGAGAAAACCTTTGAGGAAGTGCTGGACGAACACCCGGTTTCCATTCAGGTCAATGGCCAGTGGCAGACCTTTCCCAATGCCAAAGCTGCCGAGGAAGCATCTTATGAGGAATACAAGGCTAACCTGCGCCGCAATGCAAAAAACTTCCGCATTACAGATGAGCATTTGGGTGAGGGCGGTCCGAAAGCCAAGTTCCAGGCAAATGTCAATGCGATTCGTTTGCTGAAAGAGCTGGAAGCTGCCGGACAGCAGGCAAGCCCCGAACAGCAGGAGGTTCTTTCTCGATATGTGGGCTGGGGCGGTCTCTCTGATGCGTTTGACCCGGAGAAACCGGCATGGGCTTTAGAGTATGCCCAGCTAAAAGAACTGCTGACCCCGGAGGAATATGCCGCCGCCAGAACCTCTACCCTCAACGCCCATTACACCAGCCCTACGGTCATTCAGGCCATCTATGAAGCGGTGGACCGTATGGGATTTGAGACCGGAAATATTCTGGAGCCGTCTATGGGTGTGGGCAATTTCTTTGGTATGCTGCCGGAGAAAATGCGAAACAGCCGTCTGTACGGCGTGGAGCTGGACCCTGTTTCCGGGCGCATCGCAAAGCAGCTCTATCCCAAGGCGGACATCACAGTAGGTGGCTTTGAGACCACCGATAGGCGTGACTTCTTTGACCTTGCCATCGGCAATGTACCTTTCGGTCAGTATCAGGTCAATGACAAAGCCTACAACAAGCTGAATTTCAGTATTCACAACTACTTTTTCACCAAAGCACTGGACCAAGTGCGTCCCGGCGGCGTGGTGGCTTTTGTAACCTCCCGATATACTATGGACGCCAAGGATTCCACCGTGCGCCGCTATCTTGCCCAGCGTGCCGAGATGCTGGGAGCTATCCGTCTGCCTAATGACGCGTTCAAAAAGAATGCCGGTGCCGAGGTGGTATCGGACATCATCTTCCTCCAAAAACGGGACCGCCCGCTGGACATCGTGCCGGAATGGACTCAAACCGGACAGACGGAGGACGGATTTGCCATCAACCGGTATTTTATCGACCACCCGGAAATGGTGCTGGGCAGACAGGAGCCGGTAAGCACTGCTCATGGTATGGACTACACCGTGAACCCTATCGAGGGACTGGAGCTTTCCGACCAGCTGCATGATGCGGTGAAGTATATTCATGGCACTTATCAGGAGGCAGAGCTGCCGGAGCTGGGCGAAGGCGAAGCTATTGACACCTCCATTCCTGCCGACCCCAATGTGAAGAACTATTCCTATGCCATTGTAGACGGGCAGGTGTACTACCGGGAAAACAGCCGTATGGTGCGCCCTGACCTCAACGCCACCGCCGAAGCCCGTGTAAAAGGTCTTGTGGGACTGCGTGATTGTGTGCAGGAACTGATCGACCTTCAGATGGATGCAGCGGTTCCGGACAGCACCATTCGGGAGAAGCAGGCGGAACTGAACAGCCTCTATGACAGCTTTTCTTCCAAATACGGTCTCATCAATGACCGTGCAAACCGTCTGGCCTATGCAGACGATTCTTCCTATTACCTGCTCTGTGCGTTGGAAGTCATCGACGAGGACGGAAAGCTGGAACGCAAGGCAGATATGTTCACCAAGCGGACCATCAAGCCCCATCAGGCGGTGGCTGTGGTGGATACGGCAAGTGAAGCACTGGCGGTGTCCATCTCGGAAAAAGCCTGCGTGGATATGGACTATATGAGCCAGCTTACCGGAAAAACAAAAGAAGAACTGGCCGGAGAGCTGCAAGGCGTAATCTTCCGTGTACCGGGACAGCTGGAGAAAGACGGCACACCCCATTATGTGACTGCTGATGAATACCTCTCCGGCAATGTACGCCGCAAACTGCGTCAGGCGCAGCGGGCCGCACAGCAGGACCCGGTTTATGCAGTCAATGTGGAAGCCCTTACCGCCGCCCAGCCCAAAGACCTGGATGCGTCGGAGATCGAGGTGCGTCTGGGCGCTACCTGGATTGACAAGGAATATATCCAGCAGTTTATGTATGAGACCTTTAATACCCCGTTTTATCTCCAGCGCAGTATCGGGGTCAACTATTCGTCCTTTACCGCTGAATGGCAGATCAAGGGGAAATCTTCTGTATCCTACAACGATGTGGCAGCTTATACCACCTACGGAACCAGCCGTGCCAATGCCTACAAGATTTTGGAGGACAGCCTGAACCTGCGGGATGTCCGTATCTATGACACCATAGAGGACGCAGACGGAAAAGAGCGCCGCGTACTGAACGCCAAGGAGACCACCCTGGCGGCTCAAAAACAGCAGGCGATCCGGGAAGCCTTTAGGGACTGGATCTGGAGAGACCCGGAGCGCCGCCAGACTTTGGTGCGCCAGTACAACGAAGAAATGAACTCTACCCGTCCCCGCGAATATGATGGCAGCCATATCACTTTTGGGGGCATGAACCCGGCCATTACCCTGCGGGAACACCAGAAAAGCGCCATTGCCCATGTGCTGTATGGAGGAAATACCCTGTTGGCACATGAAGTAGGCGCAGGCAAAACTTTTGAGATGGTAGCTGCTTCGATGGAAGCCAAACGCCTGGGCTTGTGCCAGAAATCTCTCTTTGTGGTTCCAAACCATCTGACCGAGCAGTGGGCGTCGGAGTTTCTGCGTCTCTATCCTTCCGCCAATATCTTAGTCACCACAAAAAAGGACTTTGAAACCCATAACCGAAAGAAGTTCTGCGCTCGTATTGCGACGGGTGATTATGATGCCATTATCATGGGACACAGCCAGTTTGAGCGTATCCCCATCAGCCGGGAGCGTCAGGAACGGCTTCTCTATGAACAGATCGACGAGATCACTGAGGGGATTGCAGAGGTACAGGCCAGTGGCGGCGAGCGTTTCACCGTCAAACAGCTGGAGCGTACCAGAAAGTCTCTGGAAGCCAGACTGGAAAAGCTGCAAGCCGAGGGGCGAAAAGACGATGTGGTAACCTTCGAGCAGCTGGGTGTGGACCGTTTGTTTGTGGACGAGGCCCACAACTATAAAAACCTGTTTCTATACACAAAAATGCGGAATGTGGCTGGTCTTTCCACATCGGACGCGCAGAAATCCTCCGATATGTTTGCCAAGTGCCGCTATATGGATGAGATCACTGGAAACCGTGGCGTGATTTTTGCCACCGGCACCCCGGTCAGCAACTCCATGACCGAGCTTTACACCATGCAGCGTTACCTTCAGTATGAACGCCTGCAAGAACTGAACATGACCCACTTCGACTGCTGGGCTTCCAGATTTGGGGAGACCGTCACAGCATTGGAGCTGGCACCGGAAGGCACCGGCTACCGGGCAAGAACGAGATTCAGCAAGTTCTTTAATCTGCCAGAGCTGATGAACCTGTTCAAAGAAGTGGCGGACATCAAGACCGCCGACCAACTGAACCTGCCCACCCCGGAGGTGGAATACCACAACATCGTGGCGCAGCCTACCGAACATCAGCAGGAAATGGTGAAGGCACTCTCTGAGCGCGCTTCCGAAGTACACAGAGGCAGTGTGGACCCGTCGGTGGATAATATGCTCAAAATCACCTCGGATGGCCGCAAGCTGGGACTGGACCAGAGGATCGTCAACCAGATGCTGCCGGATGAACCTGGCACAAAGGTCAATCAGTGCGTGGACAACATCATGCAGATCTGGCGGGATGGCGAAGCTGACAAGCTGACCCAGCTGGTGTTCTGCGACATTTCTACACCGCAGGCAAAAGCTACTGCAAGCAAGGCGGCGAAAACGCTGGATAATCCACTGCTTCACGCACTGGAAGGTGCCGTGCCTCTGCCGGAGCAGGAACCGGCCTTTACGGTATATGACGATATTCGTCAGAAACTCATTGCTCAGGGGATGCCTGCCGACCAGATCGCTTTTATCCATGAAGCCAACACCGAAGTGCGGAAAAAGGAGTTGTTCTCTAAAGTCCGTACCGGTCAGGTGCGTGTCCTTTTGGGCAGCACCGCCAAGATGGGCGCAGGCACCAATGTGCAGGACCGTCTGGTGGCACTTCATGACCTGGACTGTCCGTGGAGACCGGGAGACCTTGCCCAGCGCAAGGGCCGTATCGAGCGCCAGGGTAACCAGAATCCTCTTGTCCATGTGTACCGCTATGTGACCGAAGGAACCTTTGACGCATACCTCTGGCAGACGGTGGAGAATAAGCAAAAATTCATCAGCCAGATCATGACTTCTAAATCGCCGGTACGCTCCTGCGATGATGTGGATGAAACCGCCCTCAGTTTTGCAGAGATCAAGGCTTTGTGTGCCGGAGACCCACGTATCAAAGAGCGCATGGATTTGGATGTGGAGGTATCCCGCCTGAAGCTGATGAAAGCCGACCACCAGAGCAAGCAATATCGTCTGGAGGACCAGCTGCTCAAATACTTCCCGGAGGAGATTGAAAAGCACAAAGGCTTTATCAAGGGCTTTGAATCCGATCTGGAGGTTTTGGCAGCGCACCCGCACCCGGAGGACGGTTTTGCTGGTATGGAAATCCGTGGCGATCTGCTGACCGATAAGGAGAACGCCGGCGCAGCCCTTTTGGATGCCTGCAAGGAGGTCAAAACCTCCGATCCGGTGCAGATCGGCAGCTACCGGGGATATGCCATATCCGTGGAATTTTCCGCTTGGAAACAGGAGTATACGCTCCTGCTGAAAGGACAGATGACCCATCGGGCAACCCTTGGTACAGACCCTCGCGGAAATCTTACCCGTATCGACAATGCCCTCGCTCAGATGCCCCAGCGTCTGGAGGCGGCAAAGGCCCAGCTGGATAACCTCTATCAGCAGCAGGCTGCCGCAAAGGAGGAAGTCGGAAAGCTATTCCTTTATGAAGAAGAACTGCGAAGCAAAAATGCCCGTCTGGTGGAGCTGGATACTTTGCTGAACATCGACGGAAAGGGACAGGCACACGCCGAGGCTGTTGTTGCCAAAAGCGCACGGCCTTCGGTGCTGGATCATCTGAAACGTCCGGCGACGCCCCGCAGTACAGACAAGAAACCAAAACAGCATGAGGAGGTGCGATAACATGAATACCAATAATCTGAATACAGCCCTTTATGAAAAGATGGCCACTGAGCAGGAAAAATATAGGGACTGGCTGAAAAGCCAGCCCCCGGAAGAAATCCTGCACCACACCTATGAATATACTGTCCGTGAGGATATTGTGATGGCGATGGAGGAGCTGGAGCTGACCGACGCACAGGCCCAGGCGCTTTTGGAATCTCCCTCGCCGCTGGCGGATGTGTACCGTTATTTTGAAAAGCTGGAGACCGGCTATATGGATATGATCCGGGACAGCATTGAGAACCGTGCCGACGATGTGTGCAGAGCTAAAGAGGAACTGCGAACAACACCAATCTATCCCCATTCAGCTGCCTATGCGAGAGAACATGGGGAGCTGGAGCAGTACCGAGCTTCCAACAATGTAAATCTCCAATGCAAGGAGTCCATTGAAGCGGCGGTGCGGGAACACTTCGACGGAATGTATCTCAGCCACGATGCGGCAAAGGGCGTGATCGAGACCTATGGCATGGAGCGTGTATCTATGGTTCTGTCTAACACGATCCAGCTTCAGGACTGGGATGGGCGCTACTCCCGACGCAACAAAGAATGGGCCAAGACCATTCCTAATGATAATCCCGAAACCGTCCGTTGTGGTTATGCCTTAAACAGCCACCCTGCTGTGCTGGATGGTTTTATTGATCTGGTGCGTGAAGAACAGCAGCGCAGCCGTACCCAGAGAGAAAAACTGGAACCGTCCCGTCCCTCAGTACGGGATAAGCTCAAACAGGAGCTGCCCGCCAATAAGTCTGCCGCCCCGAAAAAACGGGAGCTGGAGCGATAACCATGGCAAAGCGCAAGCGGGATGTGCCGGTTCTGTTTTGGGTGTCCGCAGAAGAACTGGAACTGATCCATCAAAAGATGCAGCAATACGGGACAGAGAATTTGAGCGCTTATCTGCGGAAAATGGCGCTGGATGGTTATGTGGTCAAGCTGGAACTGCCAGAGCTGAAGGAGTTGGTCTCCCTGATGCGCCGAAGCAGCAACAACTTGAACCAGCTGACCCGCAAAGTGCATGAGACCGGGCGGGTTTATAATGCTGACTTGGAGGATATATCCCAGCGGCAGGAACAACTGTGGGAGGGTGTGAAGGAAATCCTTACCCAACTCTCCAAACTTTCATAACAGGGATAGATACTCCATTTGCGGAGGGAGGAACGGCGTTTCTTCGCCGCACCTTCCTCCGCTTTTTCTTTTTGTCTGTATCCTTGTCTTTTGCCTGTCCGTACCGGATAATATGAGTAGAATAAGAAGCGTAGCAAAGGAGTGAAAACAGATGCTGACCTTTGAAAAGGTGCTGGAGATTTTTGCGGATTACCTGACCGCAGACGAGACCATAGAAGTTTATATCAGCCGCCATGGATGTGTAAGAGTTGAATTTGACCAAGATTTTCACTATTGCTCTGGCGAGGTGTGCCATACTCCCAAGGAACTATTCAATCTCTTAGCTGATGATTACCGGACTTATGTGGAGATTGAACTGACCAAAGGCAGACGGGAGTTGACGGAAGATGATGAGAGAGAAGCGGATGCCCTGTGCAAACGGTATCTGGAGCGTTGGAGGGAGGAACTGGAATGAAGATTTTGAAATGCTTGCTGATGATTGTAACTGCACCGGTCATTTTAGTGTTGACGCTTTTTGTCTGGCTCTGCATGGGGCTGATCTACATATCTGGTCTGGTGCTTGGTCTGCTCAGCACGGTAATTGCTCTAATTGGCGTGGCTGTGCTTATTACCTATTCCCCGCAGAATGGTGCAATTTTGCTGATTATGGCATTTTTGATTAGCCCGATGGGGCTGCCGCTGGCTGCGATCTGGCTGCTGGGAAAGGTGCAGAGTTTGAAATTTGCGATCCAGGATTGGGTGTATGGGTAAATGATGTGAATATAATTTGGAATGAAAAAGAAGCAGGACAATGGGAGATGAGACCCAATGCCCTGCTTCTCTGTTTATTCGGAACGAACTGTAATATATTTTTGATTGCGACTTTTAGGTTTATCGGGAATAGTCATTTCTAATTGCCCGGATTCTAAAAGCGGATTGATATGCTTCAAGGTGAAGTTTCTTAAATCTTTGAAGCCGCAAAATACTGCAAGCTCTTTCTTGGATTTTGGTGTTGTGCAAAAAGCCAAAATCTGTTTGGATACCGTTGATAGTTCAATAACTTGGTGGGTAACTTGGTGGATAACTTGGTGGGCGTCACCCTCTAAGTTGTAGTTTACATTTTTCAAGATGACTCTGAAATCTGTCGCTGTTGAGGAAAATTCGGGCTTATATGCCTCTGTGTATCCAGGCAGCTTTTCGGTTTCACTGACGATTTTGCGTAGGCCACTTCCACGGCGTTCCATGTACTTCATGCGGTGGAACAGGTCAGCAATCACAGGGTTTCGTCGCATCGAACGGATACTGTAAATATCGTATTCCTGAATTGAGCCGCCGCCAAACATACCGCCCGGAGATGTGATTTCCACCCGATCATCAAACATATCAATATGGATTTCGCTGCCAAGCACAATATAATCACGATGGATAAGCGCATTGACAAGAGCCTCTGTCACAGCTCGTTCAGCATAATCCGGCTTGTCTACACGATACTGTGCCTCTTTGACAAAACGGACTTTGGAATTATTGCGAATAAATTCACTGCCACTTTTCAGTAGATAAATCAGATTCCCTTCGTATTCTTTATCGTCCAATGCATCATCAAAGATAGAGCCTTTTTCCAAGCCATTCCACCGGGTACAGAACATACGGGAGTTATAGACTGTGTGCTGATCGGTCATGAGCTTTCCGGCATTGGTCAAGACCCCATTTTTGTCAGCCAAACCGAAGGAGACATAATCGGATGGCTCAAAGCGGAGACCAGTCCGTTCCAGATAGGTTGCTTCCAGAAGTGTAAAGCTGTAATCCTTTTTTACCGCATCTGTTGTTAGGGTATCAAAGGACTGATTGGTTCCCTTTAAGATCAGTTCATTTACAATGTAATCCGGGGCAATTACGCTTTCATTTCCAACACGGATATATGCTTCCATCACGCCGTCTGCCTTGTAATAATATGGGGTGCTGCGGCCGGGAGAAACCTCCAGAGCTAATAGATTTTTACCATCTTCCTGTAATGGTTTTAAGATAAACTGAGGTAATGGTGTGATACGTTCTTTGATTAAGCGGCTGATCGCTTCAGCATCCTTTTGAACATCGGACAAGCCGATAGGCTCCCGGTCATCGGAGACTCCGAAAAACAGAGTGCCGCCGATTCCATTGGAAAAGGCACTGACACTTTTTAACCAGCTTTTTGGCTTTTTTGTTTCGAGAGCAACTTTGAAATCACATTCGGTTGCTTCAGCAATGAGCTGTTCTATCATAGAAATCCCTCCTTTGAGGTTGTAGAATATTCTTTTTTATTATACCCAGCGGAGAAAGTTATTGCAACGATAGAAGCAAAGAGTTCAGCGAAAACAAAAATATTTATGAGAGGAGGACCTTCTATTATGGCAACTACAAGAATCATGCCGCTTCATGTCGGCAAAGGCCGCACAGAGAGTCGGGCAATCAGTGACATCATCGACTATGTGGCCAATCCAAAGAAAACAGATAACGGCAGGCTCATTACCGGCTATGCGTGTGACAGCCGGACTGCGGATGCGGAGTTCCTTCTGGCAAAGCGGCAGTACATTGCCGCTACCGGACGAGTGCGTGGTACAGATGATGTGATTGCCTATCATGTGCGCCAGTCCTTCCGCCCTGGTGAGATTACCCAGGAAGAAGCAAACCGGCTGGGCGTAGAATTTGCAAAGCGTTTTACTAAAGGCAATCATGCCTTTGTGGTCTGCACTCACATAGACAAGTCGCACATTCATAATCACATTATCTGGTCATCGGTCAGCTTAGAATATGACCGGAAGTTCCGAAACTTTTGGGGCAGCACCAAGGCGGTTCGTCGGCTAAGTGACACCATCTGTATTGAGAATGGACTGTCCATTGTAGAGAATCCGAAACTTCACGGAAAGAGCTATAACAAATGGCTGGGCGATCAGGCAAAGCCATCTCACCGAGAGCTGCTTCGTGTGGCGATTGACAACGCATTATCACAAAGTCCTGCTGACTTTGAAGAACTGCTGAAGCTGTTGCGAGAATATGGTTGTGAAGTCTCAAAGCGCGGAAAATCGTATCGACTGAAACTCTCTGGTTGGGAGAAAGCCGCCCGCATGGACAGTCTGGGCGAAGGATATGGATTGGAAGATTTGCGGGCAGTTCTCTTAGGGAAGAAAGCACATACCCCACGAAAGAAAACAGTCACACAGGCAGAGCCGCCGAAGGTCAATCTGCTGGTGGACATTCAGGCAAAATTGCAGGCTGGAAAAGGTGCTGGCTATGCGCGATGGGCTAAAGTTTTCAATCTGAAGCAAATGGCGCAGACCATGAATTACCTGTCAGAGAATAACCTGCTGGAGTATGCGGTTTTGGAAGAAAAGGCTGCGGCTGCCACGGCACATCACAATGAACTTTCGGCGCACATCAAAGCGGCTGAAAAGCGCATGGCAGAGATTGCTGTTCTGCGTACTCACATCGTAAATTATGCCAAGACCCGTGAGGTCTATGTGGCATACCGCAAGGCGGGCTACTCTAAGAAATTCCGGGAGGAACATGAGGAAGAAATTCTGCTCCACCAGGCTGCTAAGAATGCCTTTGATGAGATGGGCGTCAAGAAGCTGCCAAAGGTCAAAGAGTTACAGACAGAGTACGCAAAATTGCTGGAAGAAAAGAAAAAGACTTATTCCGAGTATCGGCGCTCCCGTGAAGAAATGAGGGAGCTTTTGACTGCAAAAGCGAATGTAGATCGAGTGCTGAAAATGGAGGTAGAACAGGATGTTGAAAAAGAAAAAGACCACGGCCAGCGGTAAGCTGGTCCTGGTCAAAAGCGTTCGCAGAACGCGCAGCCACAGAATGAAATTCTGTGTTCAAAGGGGCTTGGGGGCGCTGCCCTCAACAAGCAAGCGGAGAGGAAAATCACGGAGGGATTTTCTTCTCTGCGGGCCTGTGTGTATTAACACAGGCATTGCTTGCCTCTTTTCTCCGAAAATGAAAAGAGCCAGTGAGAGAATCTTTAAATTTCACTCACTGGCTCAATTCGTTTCAAATTTTTTTGACAACTCTGTCAGTTCTTTCACCGTTTCCTGGGTGTGATGCAGCAGGGTGTCACGCATTTCTGGCGGACAGCTGGAATAAAGCATTTTCATCTGATTGACACCTTCATCCTCCAGAGAAACATCTGGATTTATAAGTGTATCTAAAGAGATATGCAGGACCTTGGCCAATGCTCTCAAAATCAAATAAGAAGGATTCATTTTCCCCTTTTCGATATTGGCGATTTGCTTTACAGAAACATGGCTCAAATCAGATAGCTCCTGTTGTGTTAGCTCTTTATTCTTTCGGGCTTCCCGCATTTTCTGCCCTAAAGCAGTTAAATCATCAATCGGCATAATCGTTCACCTCAATAACATTGTATCGTTCTGGTTTATGCAAAGGAATAACCTAATTATGCCTGATGAACGGTAAGATTATGCTGATTTTTGTAGAGTAATAGGTAGGGATAAACTTGTATTCTTCGAGAAGACGAAATATAATATTTTAGGAGGTGCAAAATGGACTACATAACATTAAAAGAGGCAAGCCAAAAATGGAATGTTACGCCGCGCCAGATAAATTATTTGTGTACATCTGGGCGCATCCCCGGTGCTGTAAAAATGGCGACGATTTGGCTTATTCCTAAAAATGCAGAGAAGCCAGTAGACAGGCGGAGAAAAGAAAACAAATCTCAGTGAGGTTTCTGTGACATTTGGGTGATACACTGAAAATGAAGGAGTGTGATACCATGCGAATTTTAGTAGTCGAGGATGATCGACTTTTGAATAATACTTTATGCTATAACTTGAATACTGCGGGCTATACGGTTGATTCTGCACTGACAAAATCAGTGGCCAGTAGTTTCTTGACAAAGCAGGACTATGACCTGATTGTGCTGGATGTAAATTTGCCGGACGGGAACGGTTTTGACTTCTGCCGGGAAATAAAAGAGCGTCGCCCTGATACCGTTATTATTTTTCTGACCGCAAATGATATGGAAAGCGATATGCTCAAAGGGTATGAACTGGGCGCAGAGGATTATGTGACAAAACCTTTCCCTATGAGCGTCTTTCAAAAGAAATTAGCGGTAGTGCTGGGTAGGCTGACAAAACAATATGGTGGTGATACTTATGAGGATGGCACACTGACCATCAATTTTTCAGAAATGAGTGCTACTCTATCAGGAAAGCCACTTACATTCACCCCACTGGAATATCGACTTTTGAAAATCCTGATGAAAAATCCGCAGATTGTTTTGACCCGGCAAGTCTTGTTGGAAAAGCTGTGGGACGCAGACGAAAATTTTGTGGATGAACACGCTCTGACTGCGGCGATCAGCCGGGTACGAAACAAAATCGAAACACCTGACCGTCAGTATATCAAAACGGTATATGGTATGGGCTATATGTGGATCGGAGGAGCGCTGAAATGAATGTGCGAAAACTTTCCGTCAACAAAGCCTGTATCTTTTTTGCTGTTCTCCTGCTGGTGGCAATGGGGACGGTTTCAGCAGCTTTGTATGGGCTGACCCAAAATATAACCGCTGTCTGGTATGTATTATTGTTCGGCATTTTTGTGCTGGTTTGCGCTGTTTGTTTTATGGTGCTGGTTCGCCGCAAACTGGCAATGTTCTCCGATGCTTTTTGCAGTTTAATGGATGATATGTTATCCGGGAATATGCAGCCGAAACAGACTGTGGAAGAAGAAAGTCTTTTCTATAAAATTGAATATCGGCTGAACCGTTTATATGAAGTCATGCAGGAAAACAAGAACGGCATTGCACAAGAGCGGGCTGACCTGCAAGAACTGATTTCCGACATCTCCCATCAGGTCAAGACCCCGATTGCGAACTTGAAAATGATTAACAGCACTCTGCTTGAAAATGAAGTCCCTGTGCAAAAACAAAAAGAGTTTCTAACGGCACAGGCCAGCCAGCTTGATAAACTGGATTTTCTCATGCAGGCTATGATTAAAACCTCTCGTTTGGAAACAGGTGTTATTTCTCTGGAAAAGAAAAGCCAGCCGCTTTATGACACGCTTGCCGCCGCATTGGGAGGTATTCTTCTGAACGCCGAGAAAAAACAGATCAATGTTCAAGTGGACTGCCCGGAGAACTTGGTCGTTTCCCATGACAGAAAATGGACAAGCGAAGCACTGTTCAATATTTTGGACAATGCAGTGAAATATACGCCGGAGGGCGGTCAAATCCGTGTTTCGGTTGAAAGTTGGGAAATGTATGTGAAAATCGACATTGCAGATACAGGCATTGGCATTTCAGAACAGCATCAGGGAGCAATTTTCAAGCGTTTCTATCGAGAGGACATCGTACATGATGTAGATGGAATTGGTATTGGTCTATATCTGGCTCGTGAGATCGTAACCTTGCAAGGCGGTTATATCCGGGTAACATCCGAGGTTGGGAGGGGTTCAACTTTTTCCGTCTTTCTGCCTCGACAATAAAATAAGTACGCTAAAAAACAAAATGTCACAGGCCTATGACATTTGAGATTTAATTAAACAGAGGTATTTTGTTTCCCGTGACATTTCTGTGAGGTTTACCTTTTATGATAGAGCCATCAAAAAGAAAGGGTGGTGTTCTATATGAACATATTACAAACGACAGATTTGAAGAAATATTACGGCACCGAACCGAACATTACAAAAGCATTGGATGGCGTGACCCTATCCATTGAGGAAGGTGAATTTGTTGCCATTGTTGGTACTTCCGGCAGCGGTAAGTCTACTTTGCTGAACATGATGGGCGGGTTAGATACGCCAACTTCCGGCAGTATTAAAGTAAAAGGGAAAGAATTATCGAAACTCAAGGATGAACAGCTTACCATCTTCCGCAGACGTAACATCGGGTTTATCTTTCAGAATTACAATCTTGTTCCTGTGCTGAATGTCTATGAAAATATTGTCCTGCCGGTGGAGCTGGATGGTGATACCGTGGACAAGCGGTTTATGGATGAAGTCGTGAAAATGTTGGCTCTCGATGGGAAGCTGAACAGTATGCCTAACAATCTGTCCGGCGGCCAGCAGCAGCGTGTAGCGATTGCCCGCGCCCTTGTTTCCAAACCAGCTATTATACTTGCAGATGAACCGACAGGCAATTTGGATAGCCGGACAAGTAGTGATGTCCTTGGTTTGCTGAAAGTTACAAGTCAGAAGTTCCATCAAACGCTTGTAATGATTACCCATAACAATGAAATTGCCCAGCTTGCCGACCGAATTATCCGTATTGAGGACGGAAAAATCGCACAGTGACAGGAGGTGACATTGATGGATGATATTTTATTTGGGAACAATAATCAGGCAACAATCAATCGTCTTGCCAAAAGAAGCTACCGCGCTAATAAGCAGAGAAATGTTTTCGTTACCATCGCATTATTCTTGACCGCCTTTATGATTACATCTGTATTTAGTTTGGGGTGCAGTTATTTTGAAACCTATCAAATGCAGCAAATTCGTGCGATGGGCACGACTGCGGATGTGGCAATTACAAGCCTCTCAGAAGAACAATATGAAGAATTGAGCCGATCCAGCTTGGTATCCGTAGTTGGTGTCAGTCAGAGATTGGGCAGCATTGATACATCTGGAATGGACGATGCCCTGCTGAGTATTACTTGGATAGACGAAACAGAATGGCAAGAACACCGTGTACCAACAATTTCGGATATACACGGAGATTATCCGCAAGCAAAAAATGAAATTATGCTCCCTACATGGGCTTTGCGTGCAATGGGGATTGATGATCCACAGATAGGGATGAATATTTCCCTTTCCTATCAACTCGGAACGGATTATCAATATATCTCCGATGAATTTGTTTTGTCGGGCTATTACACAGATTATTCGGCTTCACGTGCAGGCAACCGTGGTGCCGCTTATGTTTCGGAGCTTTTTGCAACACAAACAGGGCTTCCCTTTGATAGTGTGTCTACCGCAATGATTTCTTTTTCTGATGACAGTAATGCCCTGCGATCCTGTGAAAAACTAAAACGGAAGATTTCGTTTACAGAAAGTCAGTCCTTTGAAATTGTACCTATTGCTCAGAGCAATTCCACCACCATTGTTCTTCCACTGGCTGCTATTATCGTCTTTATCATTATCAGCGGCTATTTGCTGATTTATAACATTCTGTATATCTCAATTTCAAGAGATACACAATTCTATGGACAGCTTAAAACGATAGGCACGACAAAAAGACAAATCAAGCAGATCGTGCGTTCTCAAATATTCAGAACGGCGGTGATCGGTATTCCCAGCGGCCTGATTGTCGGTGGTATTGTTTCGCTTGGACTTGTTCCGTTTGCCATGAATATGATGTACTCAAGCGATACAGACCTTGGGGAGATAGTGTCCTTTTCCCCCATTATTTTTGCGGGTGCCGCAATCTTCACATTTTTTACTGCAATCATCGGCAGCATGAAACCAGCGAAAATAGCTGCAAGTATTTCTCCTGTTGCGGCTTCACGCTATACGGAGGCAAATACAAGGAGTTACCGAGATCATAAGAGCCATAGAACAAAATTATCTCGGATGGCACGAGATAATATTTTTAGAAACCCTAAAAGCGCTTTCCTTACTTTTGCGTCCTTATTTTTAGGCTTAATATTGTTTTTGGTTTCTGCTGGTCTACTATCAAGCCTAAGTCCCGACAATTTTGTAAATCAATGGGGAGAAAGTGATTTCGCATTGACTTACAGCATTTTCGAAGAAGGAAACCTGCTCTCTGATGAAATGTTGCAGCAAATTGAAACAATGCAGGGAATTGAAAATCTGCGCGTCACTTATTCTGCTTCACCGTGGCCCACTATGGATGTCATTTACGACGAAAATGTATTCGGGAAATATATTGATTCCTTGGATGGCGTATCAGGTCTTGATTTTTCAAATGCGGAAACACGAAAAAACTATACAGATAATTTTTGGAGCGGCGTTTACGGAATAGATTCCAGATATATCGAAGAACTTAATAAAACGCTTGATAAGCCTATTGACTTAACCGCCTTTGAAAAGGGAGAGTTGGTGGTTTTGTCCGCTATGACGGATGATGAGGGAAAACTATTGATTCAGCCAGGGCAAGCAATCACCGTTGTCGGTGAGTCCGGGGAACAGGTCTTTACAGTGGCAACTGGCTTTCTGGACGCTGATTTTCAGAGTGGTCGAGGAAATGAGAGAGGTACTGCCCCTGATTTGTATATCAGTGAGCAGGCAATAGAGAAGTTGTCTGGAGAAACCAAAATCTTTCGGATTGCTTTTGATACGATTGATAGCAGTTATGACAAAGGGATTATGGAGCAGCTTCAATCCATTACTGCTTCGTCACCGGGCATTACGATTCTGTCACGATATGAAAAGCAGCAAGAAATGGCCGGATATTTGCTGACCTCAAGGATTATAGCCGCAGGGTTGTCCGCTGTATTTTTGCTGATAGGAATTATGAATTTCATTAACACAATGGTTGTTAGTGTAAATACTCGGAAACATGAATTTGCAACACTTGAAAGTATAGGAATGACGAAAAAGCAAATTAGAAATGTATTGCTTTGGGAAGGCGGGTATTATTGGAGTATTTCTTTCCTACTGCTTGCCACACTGGGAACAGCGATATATATTCCAATATACTCAGCCTTTAGAAGAATGGTTCCTTATGCAGCTTTTCACTATCCTGTAATTTCTCTGTTGGTTGTCGCAGCTATTGTTTTGCTGGTCTGCTTGGCAACCCCCGTCATAACTTTCATGCAAAATGTTAAGCAAAGCGTTGTAGAGAGACTGCGGCAGAATTAAATATTTGCGATGAAAACCGGGAGATTATTCTCCCGGTTTTTCAAATCTCACAGGTTCGTGAGATTTCAGCCCATTATTCTGTCGAAACAGCGTGTGTCAGTGACATTTCTGTGAGGATTGCTTGTTAAGATAAGCGCAAAAGGAACAAGCTGCCGCACGACGGCAAAAGAAAAAAAGCCGTCGTACAGCAGCCTATCAACACGCCCATTTGAAACGGCGGCTTTGATTTTCAGAGCCGCCGTTTCTTTGCGATTGCACAAACCAATGACGACTTGCAGGGACACGGTAGCCGATTGGAGGTTAATTTACCGTGTCCCGTTTGCTTTTTCAAAGCTCACATGATCTACATCAGTTAAAAAAAGCATTGCTCCTCCTCCGGGCAAGTATAATATTGTATCGGCATTATCGTTCTATGTAATTCGGTATAATAGTGGTTGTTTTTGGCGCGCCAGTTTTCCATCGCGGAAATCTGGCGTTTTCTGTTGCCATTTTTTCGGAGACGATCCGGTTGTTTGCCGGTGCCGTTCCCCGCCTCCATTCGATTCACCCGTTAATCACCCGTGAATCGAAATGGAGGTACATAATGAAGAAAATTAACCTTCGGGAACTTTATCCTGATGTTTATACAACAGACTTTTTTGTAGATGTGACAGAGGAAGTAATAGAGACTATTCGGGCAGCTGAACGTGCGGAGGCTGCGTATGAGCGAAAGATGTATCGTTATAAATCACAGTATTCTCTGGATTGCGAGAATGGCATTGAAAATGCGGTGCTGTTGAAGCCGCAAACACCGGAGATGGTTCTGGAGGAAAAACAGTTCCAGGAGCAGGTCTATGCCGCTGTGATGAAACTGCCAGAGAAACAGGCAAAGCGGATTTATGCCCGATACTACCTGGGAATGACGGTAAATGAAATTGCCGAAGTAGAAGGTGTAGACCCAAGCCGTGTTCGCGACAGTATCCGCCGTGGATTAAAGCGGCTTGGAAAATATTTTTGATAAAATTTCATTTGATGCGCCTGTTTTTTGCCTTTTTTGTCAGTGTTAATAAGAAGGACAAGTTTTCCTCCTTCATTCGTACATTGACAATCGAATAGACAGCACAACAGGTACATAACCCATGTACGAGCGAATATGAAGCGCCGCGAAGATGGAGCAGTCAGGGAGGTGATGAAAAGACTGCTTCGGAGCGATCTACGATTTCATAAAACGGATTGTGGCAGATTCGGCGCGATGACTGCATGGGGGCTTAAAGATACTTCCTCACGGCCCGCCAAAGACTTGGGGGGAACCCTGCGGCGCACGAGTAAAACGACGCCGCGGAGTTATGACAACCGCGCCAGCGGAGACCTGTTATGTTCCCATCGTCAGGGTTGCGTGGCAAATGTGACGAGAATTGAGTCATATTGAAATAGGAAGCGACTGCTCTTTTGGGTGGCCGCTTTCTATTCAAAATCAGATACCATGCGCTGGCAGTTTCGGCTGCCAGCGTATTCATGTGATTTTGAAAGCACGATGATAACCTTGACAGATTGGAGGGAATATAGTCTATGGAAAAGCTCATTACACGAAAAGAAGCTGCTGAAATCTTAGGAATCAGCATAGCAACGCTGGATGCCGCCCGTAACAACGGCTTGATCTCTTATGTGCAGTATGTTCAGAATGGCTGTGTGTATTTTACTGCGGCAGGTCTCCAGGAGTATATCGCAAAATGCACGCACAGAGCAAAACCAGTTGAGAGAAGCGCAACTTACCGTAAACCTCGAAGCGGAAGATCGTGAGCCGGTCCGTATCCTTGATGGAATCAGAGAGGTCTGATAAAACAAAGGTACAGCGCTGGAGATTATTCTTAGGAGGTGGAGGAATTGGCAAATAGAAAAATAATACTTCCTCAATATGGCACAGTCATGAAAAGAGGTGTCCTATATTATAGGACCAGAATCAAAGACGCGAATGGTAAGCTCGTAGCTATCTACGCAAAAACACCTGAAGAACTATATAACAAAGAAACGCTTGCGTTGGAACAGATTGAGAATGCTACTTTTCATCGGAAAACGCCCACAGTTGCAGAGTATTGTGAAAAGTGGCTGCTGATGCAGTCGGTTCATGTACGAGCCACTACCTTGACGGATTACACCTCAAAGGTCAGGCGGCATATTATAGCGGAATTGGGAGATAAACGGATGGGAGAGGTTAGTCTGGATGATATTCAACTTGCCCTTGTTCCGGTTTCCAAGAAATCTGCATCGGTTTATAAATCTGTGGTGATCCTTTACAAGTCTATCTTTCGCGCAGCGATGGAAAGCAGGATCATTGACCATAACCCAACGATTTATCTGACAACAAAAGGTGGCGGTGTTCCTCAAGAGGAGCGTCAGGCTTTGACAGATGAACAGGTGGAGCGACTTTTGGATGCTATCCGAGATTTGCCGCCTTATGTCTTTGTCATGATCGGTTTGTATGCGGGTCTGCGCCGGGAAGAAATTCTTGCTCTGCAATGGGATTCAGTATATCTGGATACGGATACTCCATATCTGACGGTAAGGCGGGCATGGCATACAGAACACAACAGACCGGTGATTTCGGATGAATTGAAAACCAAGGCTGCGGAGAGAAATATCCCCCTTCCTGTTTGCTTGGCTGAGTGTTTGAAAGCAGCAAAGGAAACTTCGACTTCGGAGTACGTGGTTTCAAACCGGGATGGCGAACCGCTGTCCTACACGCAGTTTAAGCGACTTTGGCAGTATATTGTTACGAGGACGGTCAAGGAGCGGAGCTATTATCGGTATGAAGATGGAAAAAGAGTAAAGCATACTGTCACACCTGTCTTGGGAGAAAAGGCTGCTCATAACGGAAAAGTGGTTTACAGTCTGGACTTTGAAGTAACACCCCATCAGCTGCGGCATACTTACATTACCAATCTCATTCATGCATCGGTAGATCCCAAAACGGTTCAATACCTGGCAGGCCATGAAAGCAGCAAGATTACCATGGACATTTATGCAAAGGTTAAGTACAACAGACCAGATGAGCTGGTCAGATCAATGAACTGTGCGTTTGCAAGCTGGGATGCAGCACAGTAATAACAAATAGGAAATGAAGAAGGAGCGAGGCAAGGATGTCTCGCTCTTTGTTTTACCTCAGCCGTATCTTTGATTAAATCGGGGCTTTCTGATAAAAAGAGAGTGTAGATACGGAGACTACACATTATCAAGAAAGGACGATCAAAGATGGCAAAAAAGAAAACACAGATCCCGAAGTACGGGACCATTACATTGAAAGGAATCCAGTATTACAGAACCAGGATTACGGATGCAGATGGCAAAGAGTTGAGTTTGTATGCCGCAACTTGTGAAGAATTGTATGAGAAGCAGTTAGAGGCCCGGAAGCAGGTGGAAGAAATTATCTTTCACCGGCAGCACCCGACAGTAGCCGAGTATGGCGAGAAGTGGCTGCTGATGCAGTCGGCAAAGGTGTCTGCGTCTACACTCAGAGGTTATACGAGGGATATGACAAACTATATCATCAAACCTCTGGGAGAGATGTATATGGAAGAAGTGACTGCTGACGATATTCGGCTGGCGCTTGTTCCATTGTCAAAGAAATCGGAAGGCTTATACAATAAGGTCAATATGCTACTCAAGTGCATTTTTTATGCGGCAGAGAGAAACCAAATTCTTGAACACAATCCCTGTGCGGGAATATCCGGTAAAGGCGGAAAACCGACAAAAAAGAAGGAGGCATTGACAGATCAGCAGGTAGCCGTGCTTCTGGATACAGTCAAGGGACTTCCTCCATATTTGTTTATTATGCTCGGTTTGTATTCCGGTCTGCGTCGGGAAGAAATTCTTGCACTGCAATGGGATTGTGTATTTCTGGACGAGGATACACCTTATCTATCGGTGAGGCGGGCATGGCGTACAGAGCATAACAGACCCGTGATTTCTACGGTGCTAAAGACTCCGGCGGCAAAAAGGGATATTCCGATACCGAAGTGTTTGGTGGATTGTCTGAGAGAAACGAAAGAAAATTCCATATCAGATTATGTGATTGCTGACAGCAAAGGGGAGCCGCTGGCTGCTTCGCAGTTTCAAAGAGTGTGGCAGTATGTCGTTGTCCGCTCCACTAAGCCCCGGAACTATTATAAGTATGTGAATGGGCAGAGCATCAAATACACGGTTACCCCAACGCTGGGCATGACCCAGAAAAATCAACCCAAAATCAGATATACGCTGGACTTTGATGTAACCCCGCATCAGCTGCGGCACACTTACATTACCAATCTTCTCTATGCTGGTGTTGATCCAAAGACCGTCCAATACCTTGCCGGACACGAAAACAGCAAAACAACTATGGACATCTATGCAAAAGTGAAGTACAATAAACCAGAGGAGCTGTTTGGGGTAGTAAATGGTGCGTTTCATCAGGCTATTGCTGAATGAAAAAATGCCGTTTTTTATGGTCCGCACACCGGATAACTGAGAGGCAGAAAGCCGGAAAATCCCGGAGTATCAAGGGAAAACAGCTCAAAAACTCGCGCAATACGGTCTTAAAGCAGCTCGTAGAGCACCACAGTTCTCAAAGAGATAATCTTTGTTATACTCGCTTTTTACAGCCTTTGCAATTTGCAAGGGCTGTTTTCTTTTGCCCCACAGTGGTATCCTCACAGCTTAGCTGTTGCGGTAAAAGCTAAAAACAGTCCACCGGACTGTTTTCTTTACGCTTTCACAGTTCTCAAAGAGATAATCTTTGTTATACTCGCTTTTTACAGCCTTTGCAAATTTGCAAGGGCTGTTTTCTTTTGCCCCACAGTGGTATCCTCACAGCTTAGCTGTTGCGGTAAAAGCTAAAAACAGTCCACCGGACTGTTTTCTTTACGCTTTCACAGTTCTCAAAGAGATAATCTTTGTTATACTCGCTTTTTACAGCCTTTGCAATTTGCAAGGGCTGTTTTGTTTTATTAAATACCTTTTAGGTCTTTTTAATGTTAGGGATTAATTATGGATTATCCCATTTGAAATTTATTTTTTAGGTCTTTTATTTTCTTAGAAATAAGTATATAATTTATAATATTATGCATTAAAAATTTCTTTGCTGACAAGGCAAGGAAACATAAAGGAAAGAGATGAAATGCTATGAATTTTTTGGAAGAGAGAATTGTAAAGGACGGAATTGTTAAAGAGGGCAATGTTCTCAAGGTTGACAGCTTTTTGAACCATCAAATGGATATTGATTTGTTCAACCGAATGGGTGCGGAATTTAAGAAAAGATTTGCGGGAAAAAATATAAATAAAATAGTTACCATTGAGGCATCGGGCATAGGTATTGCCTGCGTTGCGGCTATGCATTTTAATGTGCCGGTTGTTTTTGCGAAAAAAGCGAAAAGCATTAATATTGACGGCGATATGTACATAGCAGAGGTTGAGTCTTTCACACACAAATGCAAAAATCAAGTGATTGTTTCTAAGAAATTTTTAAGCGAAAACGACCATGTTCTTATTATTGATGATTTTCTTGCCAACGGTTGTGCTTTGCAAGGTCTTATTTCTATTATAAATCAGGCAGGCGGCACGGTAGAGGGCATTGGAATTGCAATTGAAAAAGGTTTTCAGAACGGCGGCAATATAATTCGCAATCTCGGCTATCAGCTTGAATCCCTCGCAATCGTAGATTCGATGGACGCAGCAACAGGCACTGTTAAATTCAGGGAACAATAAATAAAAATCCAACCCCGACAGGCGATTAAAATACAGCTTGTCGGGGTTAAGTTTTTTCAGCACCAAGTGCCTACAAAATAAATAATAAGAATACATTATATTTGTTGATTTGCAATAAAGAAAATTTTTGTTATAATAGTAGCAACGGAGGCGGTAAAATGTTTCGTAAAATGAGAAGATTTAAACAACAGCTTAGTAACGATGAGGCTTTGGAAATATTAAAAAACTGCAAAAGCGGTGTGCTTGCCGTGAGCGGTGATGACGGCTACCCATATACTGTTCCGTTGAACTTTGTATATAAAGACGGCAAGATTTACTTTCACTGTGCAAAAAACGGACATAAACTTGACGCAATTAAGCAAAACAAGAAAGTTTCTTTCTGTGTTATTGAAAAAGATGAGGTCGATTCGGAAAAATTGACAACTTTGTTTAGGAGTGTTGTAGTTTTTGGTAAGGCCGAAATTATGGAAAATGAAGAGAAAATCAATTCGGCTATGCTCTCTTTCGGCTTAAAATATAACAATGATATTAATGCGGTGAAAAAGGAAATTGAGCGTGAACGGAGCGGACTTTGCTGTGTCGAAATCACGATTGAACATATAACGGGAAAACAGGCGATAGAGTTTTTGCGTAAAAATATGTGACCTTAATCGGAAAGACAGGTATTTAAAATGAAACTGTTAATTAAACAAAGAGTTTTTTCGTGGACGGATACTTACGATGTTTATGATGAGTATGACGAGCCGAAATATTTTGTTAAGGCTGAAATGTTCAGACTTACGCATCAGATTCATATATATGACAGAGATCGCAATGAAATCGGTATGATTAAACAGCGATTTTTTACGCTTATGCCGACTTTTGATATAGAAATAAACGGACAGCCGTTTGGCAGTATTGAGAAAAAATTTACCTTTTTTAAACCGAAGTATAACCTCGACTACAACGGTTGGCGCTGTGAGGGCGATTTTATGTCTTGGAACTACAGCGTTTACGAGGCTTGCAGTATGGTTGCGCAGATTTCAAAAAAGCTGTTCCGTTGGGGAGATACTTATGTTATCGACTTTGCAGACCCGAGAAACGAAATTTTGGTGCTTATGCTCGCAATTGCAATAGACGCCGCAAACTGCACGCAGAATAATAATTAAGTGAGGTATTGTATGAGCGATGGACCGAAGCTCGACAAAAATCTTGACGGCAAGACATTCAGAGAGTTTTATTATTTAAAGGAAGAACTTGTCGATTTTTGTCGTCGATACGGTTTACCGACATCGGGCGGAAAACTTGAAATAACACAGAGAATAGCACATTTTCTTGATACAGGCGAGGTTATCGCCGCAAAGAAAGTGCAGAAAAAGGCACAGATAATCGGCAACATTACAACTGACACGGAAATTGAGCCGAATTTTGTTTGCTCGGAAAAGCACAGAGCGTTTTTTAAGGAACATATCGGCAACGGATTTTCTTTTAATGCTGCATTTCAGAAATGGCTTAAAAGCAATACGGGCAAAACTTATGCCGATGCGATTACTGCGTATTATCGAATACTTGAAGAAAAGAAAAACGGTAAGACAAAAATTGACAAGCAGTTTGAATACAATACATATATAAGGGATTTCTTTGCCGATAATCGGGGCAAGAGCCTTGACGAGGCTATTAAGTGCCGGAAATATAAAAAGCAGTTGCCGGGACATAATCGTTATGAAAAAAGCGATCTTGATGTATTGGAAAAGGAGTAATTATATTTATGGAATTTAATGCTTATTGGGAGTTACTTTTAGAAATAAAAGAAAATTCAGATGTTGAGCAGTATTACGATGAGATGCTACGACCCCTTTTTAAAGATGTAATAAAGCATATAAATAATGTTAAAGTTGTACCTACATATGATACCCGTAATTATAGAAAAGAGAATAATAAGTATGATGTAATAACCGGTTCAAAAGAAAATTTTGTATGGGCTGATTATATATTTGTTCCCGCGAAATATACTCATCTAAATCCTTTAAAGCCGTATGTGAAAGTTGAGTTTAAAAGACCTAATTTTATTATCGATAAAAATACTAAGAAAATACAGTATTGTTCAATTATTGATACTGCAAGAAATTTAGGTTTAAACAAATTTAAGAATGAAATAGAGGGAGAGTTAGAAGAACCCCCGTTGATTCTTACTGATGGAATAGAGTGGTATTTTTTAAAATCAAAAGTAGATTTATTAAAAAATAACAATGATAATAAAATATCACTTTTAAAAAAGGAAAATATTATAAGAAAAGGCAGTAGTATTTTTTACGCAAAAATAATTGAAAATCCTAGTGAGAAATTTACTATGCTAAAAAACAACTTGGCATCATTTATAGAGAAAAACATAAAATAAAAATTATAATATAATACTGTTCCGTAGAAAAAGCAATTTTTGCTTTTTATTGAAGTTTTACCCTTACAGTAGTATAATAAAAATGTTAAGCTAAATTTTACAAGGAGAGGGCAGAGGGCAAAGCTTTCCTTTGCCGATTGTATAATGGAGAATTTGCACCTTGAGCCGTTGGGCAACGGCATTGAAATATATGTTACCAAAAGCTACAGATATTCGACAGACACTATTTTGCTTGCGAATTTTTCAAAGCCCGCAGGCAGTAAAAAATGTGCGGAACTTGGCACAGGATGCGGTACAATTCCGCTCTTGTGGTGCAGGGACAATAAAAACTTAAAAGTAGACGCTGTTGAAATTCAGGAAAATGCCTGTACGCTTGCTCAAAAAAGCGTTGAACACAACGGACTTTGCGATAACATTAACATTATAAACGCTGACTTATGCGACCTTAAAGGCAAGCTGAATTTTGGCTGTTATGATGTTGTTGTGTGCAATCCGCCATATAAAATCGGCGGAGGAGGAATCAAAAATCCGACTTCGGCAAGGCTGATTGCAAGACACGAAAGCGAATGTACGCTTGATGACATTTGCTCGGCGGCATCAAAGCTGCTGCAGTTTGGCGGCAGATTTTATATGTGTCAGCGCCCCGAAAGATTAGGCGATGTTATGGAGTCTATGAGAAAATTTGACATAGAGCCAAAGACCTTGCGACTTGTACAGCAGAGAGTGTCAAAAGCGCCGAAACTGTTTTTGCTTGAGGGCAGACGAGGCGGAAAACGGGGTTTTTTAAATGTATTGCCCACACTTTTTATAGAGGACGAAAGCGGTAATTTTTCAAAAGAAATGCTTGAAATTTACGGAAGCTACAAATCAGATCATTTAGAAAATACAGAGGACAACAAGCTATGAGCGGAATTTTATATGTTACGGGTACACCGATAGGCAACCTTTCCGACCTGTCGCCGAGAGCGGTGGAAACTCTTGAATCGGTAGATTTTATTGCGGCGGAAGACACAAGGGTTACGCTGAAACTTTTAAATCACTTTGGCATAAAAAAGCCGATGGTCAGCTATTTTGAGCACAATAAAAGAGAGCGTGGAGAGATTATCTGCGCAAGAATAGAGCAGGGCGAAAACTGCGCCATCGTTACAGATGCGGGTATGCCGTGTATTTCGGATCCGGGCGAAGATTTGGTAAAGCTCTGCGAAGAGCGTGGCATAAAGACGGTTGTAATTCCCGGCCCGAGTGCGGTTATTTCTGCGCTTGCCGTTTCGGGCCTTAGCACGGGAAGATTTACTTTTGAGGGCTTTTTGAGCGTAAATAAAAAGAGCAGATCAGATCATTTGAAAAGCCTTGCAAACGAGCACAGAACAATGATTTTTTACGAAGCTCCGCATAAATTGCCGCAGACTTTGCGTGATTTGTATGCGAGTTTTGGCGACAGGAAACTTACAATTGTGCGTGAGATTACAAAAATTCACGAGGAAGTTATCCGTACCACAACCAAAAATGCGGCGGAAAATCTAAGCGACGGCAGTGTTAAAGGTGAAATTGTGCTTGTGCTTGAGGGTGCGCCGCAGGTTGACGATACCGAAGAGCTTACACTTGAATATGCGGTTGAAACCGCTAAGAAGTTGATTGAAAACGGTGCAAGGGCAACAGATGCCGCAAAAGAGGCGGCGGCGCTGACAGGCTTTAAGAAGAACGAAATTTACAAGGAGCTGATCTGATGACATACGAACAGGCTATTGAAAAAATACATTCACTGCTGACATTCGGTTCTCGCCCCGGACTTGACCGAATGAGAATTTTTCTCGAAAAACTCGGCAATCCGCAGGATAAACTAAAGTATATTCACATTGCGGGTACCAACGGCAAAGGTTCGGTTTGTGCAATGCTTTCGGCTGTGCTTGTTGAGGCAGGTTACAAAACAGGTCTTTTTATCTCTCCGTATATAACGGATTTTCGAGAGAGAATACAGATTAATAACCGTATGATTTCAAAGGAAATGCTCACCGAGGCGGTGGAGAAAACATTTCCGATTATTGAGGAATTGCGTAATGACGGCGTTATTATTACAGAGTTTGAGTATGTAAACGCTTTGCAGTTTTATATTCACGCAAACGAGAAATGCGACATTGTTGTGCTTGAAACAGGTATGGGCGGACTTCTTGACTGTACAAATACAATTTTGCCGCCGCTTTGCTCGGTAATAACAACTATCGGACTTGACCATACGGCAATTCTCGGCAACACTATCGAAGAGATTGCGTGGCAAAAGTGCGGTATTATAAAAAACGGCTCGATTGCCGTTACTTCCAAGCAGGAAGAAAACGCAATGAGCGTGATTGAATGTACTTGTAAAAGCAGAAATGTTGAACTTTTCAAAAGTGAAAGTGCAAAAATAAAAGTGATTTCAGAAAGCCTTGAAAGCACTGTTTTTGAATATGACGGTACAGAGCTTGAACTGCATTTGATTGGCGAACATCAGTTGGAAAATGCAAAAACCGCATTGACCGCATTAAAAGCACTTTGCGACAGCGGTAAAATCATTGTAAGCAAAAATGCATTAAAGGCAGGTATGGCAAAGGCGGTAAACCCCGCAAGACTTGAACTTATGGGCAAAAATCCTGTAGTTTTGCTTGACGGAGCACATAATCCGAACGGAATTGAGGCGCTTAGCAAGGCGGTCAAAAAGTATCTGCCAAATCAAAAGCGGCTTTGCCTTATGGGTATGCTTGCCGATAAGGACAGTGCAAGCTCAATCAATCTGCTTGAAGGACTTTTTGAAGAAGTGTTTACGGTAACGGTCAACAATCCGAGAACTTTATCGGCAGAAGAACTTGCCGAAAAATGCAAACAGCATTTTCCGAAAGTTGAGGCATTCGATAATAACAAAAAGGCTCTCGAAACGGCGCTTGATAAGGCAAAAAATGAAAATATGCCGCTCGTTATCTGCGGTTCGCTTTACCTTGCAGGCGAGCTAAGACCGTATTTATCGGAGAACGGTTAAAAAAACGCCCGACTTCGGCTTTCGCTGAAATCGGGCGTTTTTTAGTTTTATACAAATTTATTAAGCTCTGCGTTGTAGGTATAATCTATGGCGGAGAGCTTTTTTACGATTTCATCTTTACTGATGTTTGCGTCTTCGCAAAGAGCATCAAGCAACGGATAGAAATCTCTTAACTTTGTGTTAATAAAACTTAATAAAATCATTGGGTCTGACGGTAAATTTAATTCTGACATAATGTCCTCCTGTTAATCGTTTTTATTTTTAAAGAATGAGCATATCCAATAGTAAAGCGGAATGGTGAGAAAAACTACCCAGCCGACTGTCCATCCGCCGAATATGTTAAAGTATCCCATAAGAATGTATGCCATTGCCGCAAGCACGGGAAAGGCAAAGTGGTCTGCCTTGCGTTTGTAAATTGCATCAACAAGCGAATAGTAAAGCGGTATTGTCAGCAAAACTATCCAGCTAAGCGCCCAGCCAAAGCATAAACCGCTGAATCCCCACCAAAGGAATACAACAAGCGCTATAGCGAAAAAGGGAAACGAATTCCAAAATTTTTTATGCTTTCCTCCTGTAAATATTTCGTCGGTCATATCGGCATCGTGCATTATATGACCGTCTTTATCGGTATAAACTCTCTGTTTTCCGTTTTCGTTTACAAACACTCCGTCCTTGCCTATATCAACCTTAGTGCCGTCTTTGTCTTGTACATGTATTCCGTCTGCAAAGCTGATGTGTACCTTGTCGCCGTTTTTCGCATCAACATGGATTCCGTTTTTAAAAGATACTTTATCCGCTTTTATATACTCTGTGCCCTCATCGCCTGTGGGGATTTGTGTGTTGTCTGCGCTTTCCTCCGATACGGTTTCCTGCTCGGCTTCGGATTTTGAGGAATTGTTCGCTTCTCCTTTTAAAAGTTCGTCAAGCGATACTCCGTAAATTTCGGCAAGCAATATTAGGTTATCAGTGTCGGGAGATGCCTCTGCCCGTTCCCATTTTGACACCGCCTGTCTGCTTACTCCTATTTTATTTGCAAGTTCTTCCTGACTTAAGTTGTGTTTCTTCCTGTATTGTAAAAGTCTGTTTGCTGTTTCTATGTCCATATTTCCTCCTTTGAGAGTTTATGACGATCGTTTTGCCTCTCACTTTATCCAAATTATACACCGCAACCACTGTTTTTTGCAATACATTTTAGTTTTCATTTCCGCAACCTACGGTTGCATAGAGAGTTTTGTGTGCAATATTGCGTTAATAATGTATATAGTTGCTAATATGTCAATATTGTTAGCTTGACATAATTAATAATATTGATAAACGATGATTGCTCGTTTTATTGGCGCTCACCGCCACAAAGGGAAGACTTAGCAATCGGAAAAAAGACTATACAAACAACAAATGACAGCTATCAATAAATAATAGCTGTCATTTTTATTTTAAATCAACCTATATAAGTAAGGTCTTCGGTGTTGAGTTCGCTTGTACGCATTGCAGGTTTGCAAAGCGGAATTTGTTTGCCTTTCTTAATAAAGAGAGGTACTTCGTTAAGTGCAACTTCAATGAAGTGTACGCCCTTTTCCATAGGCTTGGTTTCTACATTTTCACCGCTTAGTTTAACAAAAGTCATATCTTCAGGGAGATATACATATCTGCCGCTTACATTCTGCTCATAAACAGGGCAAATCATACATTCGTTACCGAGCATAACCTGAGTTTCACACTCTCTTGCCATTTTATCGTTGGGATAATCAAAAGCAAGCGGGCGGAAAATCATATCGTTGTTTTCGCTTGCTTTTTTAAATGTATCGTAAATATAAGGGATAAGTCTGTAGCGGACGGTTACAACATCTCTGAAATCTTCGGAGTTTTCAAAGTTGTAACATTCCTGGTTTACTGTGCCGAGTGCCGAATGGTTACGCATAAGCGGAGTAAATACTCCGAGAGCAAGGAAACGCAGAACAAGGTCACGGGTTGCGTTTTCGTTAAATCCGCCGAGGTCGGCGCCGCAGTAGAGGAAACCGCACATATTTGCGGACGGGAGCATCTTAAGATTTAAGAGAATGTGTGACCACCATGAATGGTTGTCGCCAAACCAGATACCGCTTGAACGGTGTGCACCGATGTAAGAGGCTCTTGAGAACATAAGAATTTTGCCGTCGCCGAATTTCTTTGCAAAGTGTTCTCCTGCGGCTCTTGTCATATTTGCGCCGTAAATGTTATGAACTCTGTCATGGCAAACAGGCTTGCCGTCAATCATATGATAGATGCTTGAGTAATCCTCGGGGCTGTTGGAAAGTCCGAGGAAAGTATCTTTGAGGTTAAAGAATTTTGAAAGGTCGAGGTTTTCGCCCTCAAGTGATTTTGCTTTATTAAGCGCTTTTTCAAGTCCTTTTGTTGAATAGAAAATAGCCGGCTCGTTCATATCGTTCCAAAAACCGTCAATGCCTGCGTCTGTAAGTCTGTCGTATTTTGCGCCGAACCAGTCACGAACTTCTTTCTGCATAAAGTCAGGGAAACCTACAATACCCGGCCATACGCCGCCTTCAAAAATCTCGCCGTCCTCGGTTTTGCAGAAGTAATCGTTTTCAACGCCTTCTTCGTAAACATCGTAGCCTGCTTCTTTTTTTACACCTGCATCAATGATAGGGATAAGGTGAATACCTTGCTCTTTCTTTTCTTTTACATATTCTGCAAAATTCGGGAATTTGTCTTCGTCAACTGTGAAGTCCTTGTAGTCTTTCATATAGTCAATGTCAAGATATACGCAGTCGAGCGGAATCTTTGCATCATTATAACCTTTGATTACGCCGTCAACGGCAGCTTTGTCGGGATAACTCCAACGGCTCTGCTGATAACCGAATGCCCAGAACGGCGGAATGTAACTCTGACCGATTGCACTGCGGAACTCTTTTACAATGTCAATCGGCTTATTGCTCTCGTTTTCGATAATGTAGATGTCAAAATCTGTACCGTCAACAGTGATTTCTGTGCGGCTTGGTTTTGTGTAACCGATGTCCCAACGGATTTTTGCGGGGAAATCAATAAAAATACCGAAAGTCTTGCTGCCGTTTAACATAAGAAAGTTGTGTGCGGCGTAGAGTGAACTTTTTGTTTCTGTGTGGAATGGGTCATCGCTGCAAAAACTTTCGTAAATCCAGCCACGCTTGTTAATTCCTCTCGGCGCTTCGCCAAGACCGAAAACTATGTCGCTGTCCTGCATATCAAAGCTAAAAATGAATTTGCCGTCAACGATTTTGTAATCAACCGGGAATTTATTTATGTCGATTCCGGCAAAATCTTTTACAACAGCGTCTGTACGGATAGGGGTGCCGCTTGTGTACTTTGTAATCATTTAATATCGCTCCTTTGTAATGAAATTATTACCTCGGTATGACCGTCTGTGCCAAGGATTTGATACATTTTCATTATATAGGCAGAATGGTAAAAAATCAATCTAAATATTAAATATTCACTAAAATATTAAAGAAAATACAAAAAAAGAGCCATACCTAACAGTATGACTCCTAAAATTTCAGTAATTTTTAATTAGCAGAAGAATACATCCATTGAACTTTCTTCGCCGTCGGCAACAAAATATGCTTTGTTTTCGTCAGGCTTGAGGTAAATTGAAATTTCCTTTGCATCTTTACCGTATGTAGCTTTAACATTATTAATAATGTCTTCTACCGAGTTCTGCTTGTTGTTAAACTCAACAATAAAGTTTACCTTTGTTTCAGTTTTAACTTCTGCAGGAGCTTCAGCCTTTGTCTTAGCAGCCTTTGCTGCGGCAGCTACGGCAGCAGGTTTCTTTGGAGCAACCTTTTTAGGTGCGGTTTTCTTTACAGGAGCTTCCTTTACGGGAGCAGTTTCTTTTACAGCAGTTGCAGTAGCCTTTGTTTCTACCTTAGCATCCTTGGCAGCTGCCGATTTTGTAGCAGTTCTTCTTGTTGCCATTGTAAAATCCCTCTTTCTCAAAATATAAATAAATACATAAAATCACTGTGAAATAACAATAAAAACAACTATTTTTATTTACATATATTATACAATTCAAAGTACAAAAAGTCAATAAAAGCAAATAATTTCAGCGGATAATACATATTTGTAAAATTATTTTCTTTTCATTGGTTAGTTTGCACCATATGCTCGACATAATTTTGTACAAAATGATATTTTTCTATGATATTAATTTTTATATACCTCCAAAATTCAGCTGTATTACTGCGTAAGCATTGAAAAAATGAGTTATTGTGCTATACTTAAATGTGTTTTATTTTTAGGGGGAAAAGGAAATGTTAGAAAACTTTATTGTAGTTGCACAACAGGTACTTGTGCTGTTTATTTTGATTTCGTTGGGCTTTGTTTGCGGTAAGAAAAAAATCATTACCGATGTATCCGCAAAGCATATAAACAACCTTGTTTTGTACTTTGTTACACCGTGCGTTATGGTGTCTGCTTTTCAGCGTGATTTTACACCCGAACTTTTGGGCGGACTCGGAATTATGGTGATTTGCGCAACAGCCGTTATGGTTGCAACCATACTTTTGGTAAGCCTTATTTTTAAGGGTAAGGACAGCAAAAAAAGAGTGTTGAGATTTGCAACAGTTTTTTCAAACTGTGCGTTTATGTCGTTCCCGTTGCAGGAGGCTGTGCTCGGTGATGACGGTTTGTTTTACGGCGCAGTGTTTGTAGCTGTGTTCAACATTCTTGTATGGACATACGGACTTGTATGTATGAGCGGAGATATTAAAGAAATTTCTGCCAAAAAGCTGATTACAAACCCGGGTATTATCGGTGTTGTAATTGCGATAATTATTTTTGTGCTTAACATAAGGCTTCCGTATATGGTAGGTCAGCCTGTTGAATATATGGCGGCTTTAAATACACCGTTGCCGATGATGATTATAGGTTACTACCTCTCCGAGGCAGACCTTAAAAAAGCATTTTCAAATGTATCTGTTTATGTTGCAATGGGATTAAGACTTGTTTTGGTACCTGTTATAACCGCAATTGTGCTTTATCTGTGCAAGGTGGAAACAACTCTTGCGGTTGCCTGCGTAATCGCATCTGCCGCACCGACTGCCGCTACAACTACAATGTTTGCGGTAAAATACAATAAAGATACCGAACTTTCGGTAAGTATTGTGGCGGTTACTACAGTATTTTCAATCATAACTATGCCGCTTGTAATTGCGTTTGCGCAAACACTGACAGCATAAACGGAGGATATTATGCCAAAATCATCGGGACAAAAGCTTAAGCTTTTATATCTGCGTGACATTCTTCTAAAGAGAACCGACGATAACCATGGAATGACTGCGACTGAAATTATTGACGCATTAAGTGAATTTAATATAAAGTC
Organism: Ruminococcoides bili; assembly: GCF_040093295.1. Taxonomy (NCBI): domain Bacteria; kingdom Bacillati; phylum Bacillota; class Clostridia; order Eubacteriales; family Oscillospiraceae; genus Ruminococcoides; species Ruminococcoides bili. Next base: position 11,793 of record NZ_JBBNJY010000007.1, on the reverse strand, counting down.
CGAGCGAAAAAGTCTTTACGATGATATCAGCTCTCTCCAAACGTACGGACTTGACATTGAAAAAATCAAATCAAATACCACAAGGTATTATGTCGCTTCAAGAGATTTTGAGCTTGCGGAGCTTAAACTGCTTGTCGATGCAATTCAAAGTTCAAAATTTATTACACGCAAAAAAAGTATGGAGCTTATCGAAAAAATTGAGGGACTTGTAAGTAACTTTCAGGGAAAAGAACTTAAGCGTGATGTCTTTATTACAAACAGGGTAAAAGGTCTTAACGAAAAAATATATTATGTTGTCGATACACTGCAAACTGCGATTTCCAATGACCGAAAGGTCAGCTTTTTGTATATGAAGTGGGATATAGGGCAGGGTGCAAATATTGTAAAAACCGCAAGGCGTGACGGCAAGAGATATGTAATTTCACCGATATGGCTTTGCTGGGACGACGAAAATTATTATATGATAGGTTACGACAGCGAGGCGGATAAGATAAAGAATTACCGAGTAGATAAGATTGAAAGCGTTGAAATACTTGAAGACAAGCGTGAACCTAATGACGAAATACAGAAATTTGACGGCGCCGAATATACAAGAAAGATTTTCTCGATGTACGGCGGAGAGGAATTTGAAGTTACAATGCTTGTTAATAACGAACTTGTAGGCGTAATTGCAGACAGGTTTGGTGACGATATTTTTATTGTAAAAGAAAACGATAATCAGTTCAGGTTCAGTGCAAAAATTTCAATAAGCAGTCAGTTTTATGCCTGGGTATTCGGACTGGGCGGAGGTGTTAAAATCTTGTCACCGCAAAGGGTGGTAGACGGATTTAAAGAACATCTTAATTCTGTAAATAATAATTATTCGGCAGATAATAATGACAACTGACAATGTCTGATTTTTAAGCTTTATATATACAAAGTTGTTTTTATGGCAGTGATTTTTGTTTTATTGAAAATCACTGCCGCTTTTTGATATAATAATAATCATACGCACAAAATATAAAATTTTATTATAGTAAAATTTTATCTTATTAAAGATATTGAGTATAATTAATTAAAAATTATGATAATAAAAGATAACAAAAAGTAAAATTTTACATTCGGATGAATAATTTGTATAATTTTGCTTTATTTTGTTCTGTATTGTATTGACAATAAAACATTTTTGTATTATTATATTTGTAAAACAAAATAATATTATTAAAGGGGTAATATCAGTGGCAATAAGATTTTTGAACTCTGTAACATCTACAAGTTCAAGCTTTCGAGTTTCGTGCGGAGAGCTTGTTGTGGATGATTTATGGAGCGTTCATCACGAAGTAGAGATGGGTGTTGTCAGGAGCGGTTCTATTACAATTGAAACCGCAATCGGTGTTGAACAGCTCAACAAAGGCGATATTTTCTTTATCGCACCAAACCAGAAGCACAGATTTGACAACAACAACAATGTGTATATTGAGATTATGCTTTTAAATCTTAATGACGGCGCAAATCTTACACAGCAGTATATTCCGAATGTAATTATAAAGAGCATAGTAGGCGGAAACTGTACTAAGTTTTTCTCTTTTAAGCCGGGGGAGGATTACTACAATAATGTTTCCGAATGTTTTGAATCTGCTTTTAGGGCAGAGGTTGACAAGCCGAGAGGATTTTATCTTCTGGCAACAGGTAAATTTTATGAACTTTACTATTATTTGTTTGCGTCAGAAAAGTTAGAAATTTACGATATTGAAACACAGGGCAAAAAGGATAGGGCTTTGCGCAGAGTTACAGAGTATATCAACGAGAATTTCTGCAATCTGCTTACTCTCGACATTATTGCAGAGCACACAAACTTGAGCAGATATTACATTTCGCATCTGTTTAAAGAGCTTTTGAACACAACTTTCATTAATTATCTTAATGAACTTCGTTTGTCAAGAGCGGCACTTTTGCTTACAACAACCGATACTCCTGTTATTGAAATCGCAGGAAAATCAGGTTTTAATAATATTTCTAACTTTAACAGAGCGTTCAAGATGTACTACGGCATTACACCGTCAAAGTACAGAAAATCAGAGCGCAGTAAAGCTAAGGTTTAAAATTTTAATTTAACAGGCAGTCAGTCTTATGGGGTTATAGAAACTGACTGCCTGATTTTTTGTGTTTTTTATTAAAAATTGGGGTAATTTATGGTTTAGCGGAATATTCGTAAAACAATTATAAAAGTTAGGTCAACCTTTAAAAAGGCTTGACCTAAAATTTTTAATTATTTTCCTGTCATTTAGAAAATATCTATGAAAAAAAGAGTTATTAGCTTTGTAATGTAAGTTTTATCAGTAGTTACCTTACACATATATAATACCATACGAACAGTGACAACAGTGTGACAAAATATTGGTAGTTTTCCGAAATTTAAACATTTTTTTAGAAATTAATCAAAAATATCGTTTGTCGGGTTAGATTTGACCTTTTTGTGTACTTTCAGAGTGTTGTTATTGTCGCAAAAAGCAATGAAAACTTCGCTTGTTTTTATATTTTGCTTTTTGAGTTCTTTTTTTAACCACTCAATATTATTTCCCGTGGCTTTAAGATTTCTTTCCAAAACCTTGCCGTCCTGTATAACTACCGCCTCTACACCGGATTGAAGAACCGTAATTTTCATATCATCGGGAGTGAGCGGTCGATTTTTGTCTTTCGGTAAAATTGAAAGCTGACCGTTGCTTTCAAGGATAACGGTTTGTATCTCATCAAAATTAAAATATCCCTTTGAACGGCACATTACCAAAATTTCATTTATATCTATCTTTGCGGTACTTAAGTTTTTGTTGTAAAATTTGCCGTTATCGTAAATTATAATAGATTTGCCCGTAATGAATCTTCTTAGAAGAAGCGACTTTTGCGATAGGAAAGTCAACATAATTGCTATAAGCGAGTAAATAACCATAGCCATTACACCGTCGTAAATATCGGTAAATTCGCCTGTCGCCAGTTCGGCGGCGATTGAACCTATTGTAATACCGTTGATGTAGTCAAACATATTAAGCTCTGACATCTGCTTATTTCCCATCAGCTTTGCAAGCAAAAACAGGACTGTAAGCGAGATCGGTGCGGTTATAAATACTCTGAAAAAATCCATAATAACCTCCTGTGCTATGGTTATTATGGATTTCTTTTTTTATTTTATTCGTTTTTGAATTTTATGTTAGGCGATTTATGATTTAGCTGAGGAATTTCGTTTAAATGATTTAAAAATTCAGGTCAAGGTTGACCAAACTTTTATAAAACCTTACCGATTACCAAGGCTTGATTGTGCCTGTGAGTTCTGTAACGCTCTTCATACCGTTTTTATCAAGGTATTCATTAATTCCCTCGGCAATTTTAATCGGTGCGTATGGGTCAGAGAAGAATACTGTGCCAATCTGCAATGCGCTTGCGCCTGCAATCATCATTTCAACTGCGTCTTGCCATGTGCTGATGCCGCCCATACCGATAATCGGAATTTTAACGGCATTAGAAACCTGCCAAACCATTCTTACTGCAACGGGGAACACTGCAGGGCCGCTCATTCCGCCTGTATTGTTGCGGATAATCGGGCGCTTTGTGTTTATGTCTATTCTCATACCTGTTAGTGTGTTAATCATCGAAATTGCGTCTGCGCCATTTGCCTCTGCCGACTTAGCAATCTCGGCAATATCCGTAACATTCGGACTTAGCTTTACAATAAGCGGTTTTGTGCAGTGCTTTCTTACCGCACTTGTAATTGAACCTACCGATTCACAGCTTGTACCGAACTGAACGCCGCCGCTCTTTACATTAGGGCAGGAAATATTCATTTCTATCATATCAACATCAGTTGAAGAAAGTTTTTCTGCCATTTCGCAGTATTCTTCCGGAGTGTTGCCGGCAATATTTGCGATAACTCTTGTGTTTTGCTGTTTAAGCCAAGGAAGATCGTCGTTTATAAATACATCTACGCCCGGATTTTGAAGTCCGACGGCATTTAAAATACCCGACGGAGTTTCTGCGATTCGTGGCGGCGGGTTGCCGTCACGCCTTTTTAAGGTAATTCCCTTGCACGAAATACCGCCAAGTTTTGAAAGCGGATAAAATTCGCCGTACTCCTTACCGAATCCAAATGTGCCCGAAGCGGCGATAAGCGGATTTGAAAATTCTACTCCGTCAATTTTTACAGATAAATCAGCCATTAAAATACAACCTCCTCTGCGTTGAATACAGGTCCGTTTTTGCAGACATGCTGCATAATTTCTTCACCGTTTTTGCGTACCTTAACGGCGCAGACAAGACAAGCGCCGATTCCGCAAGCCATTCTTTCTTCAAGTGAAATCTGACAAGGCTTTTTAAATTCTTTGCAAACTTGAGCAATTGCCTTAAGCATCGGGGTAGGACCGCAGGCGCAAACCTCGTCAACTTCATTTATCTTTTCTTTAAGTACATCTGTAACAAATCCGTGTACGCCTGCACTGCCGTCATCTGTTGTAAGTACAAGCTCGGCGCCTGCATTTTTAAAATCATCTTGTAATATAATAAGGTCTTTGTTACGGAAACCCGTGATAACAAGCGGATTTTCGGTTTGCTTTGCTGTATAGAGCATAGGAGGAACACCGATGCCGCCGCCGATAAGGCAGTAGCGCTTGCCTTTTTCAATATTAAAGCCGTTGCCAAGCGGAGCAAGAATATCTACAGCTTCACCCTTTTTCATTTCGGACATAATCTTTGTGCCCTCGCCCTTAACCTGATAAACAAGGCGGAGTACGCCGTTTTCGCTGTCGCACACCGAAATAGGTCTGCGCAGAGTTTTTGACGGAACATATACATGGGCAAACTGACCGCATTTTGCAAGCGGTGCAAGTTCGTCATTTTTTACACGCATATCAAAAATTCCGTCTGCAATTTCTTCATTTGACAAAAGCTCAAAGGCTTTAACATCATATTTCATATATTTCTCTCCTTTTGCAACAGAATGATTTATTTAATTAATATAGTTTAATACTATGGTAATAACACGCAGGGTATCGTTTTTATATGCATAGCTTGAGGTGTCAAGCTCGACTTCTCCCCAAAGCATATTGTTGGCGCTTTCAATGTAGTTTACTACATAACCGTCTTGTACAAGTGTTGAATAAGCGTCTTCAAAGTCAAGACTGTCATCAACAATTATGTTGAAATAATTGTCACCGTTTACGGCGGAATTTGCAAGTGCATTTGAAATTGTATTGTCATTTTCTTCATCAAACGCATAGAGGATAGGTGCAGTTTGATTATAATAATTGTACTCGGTAGAATTACATTCGGGCACATAGAGGTTGCCGATAAGGTTTTCGTCGTTATTATAATTATCGGGTTCTATTTCATCAAAAAGGTCATCTGCCCTGTGCGAGGAATACATTTGCTCGTCTGTAAGATTAAAGTAGTAGTAGTTGGAAAAATCATCTTGCGAGTCGTTCCATGTTACATCGACCTGATACCAATTACCGTCAATTTTTGCGCAGTTCCATTCGTGTCCGACATCATCGGTCATTCCCGCAATACTTACACATTCAATGCCGAGCTTGTTGCACAAAAGCTGAAATGCCCTGGCATATCCTTCACATATGGCTTTGCCGTCAACAAGAACTCCGTAGGCGGTACTGACATTTCCTTTTGTGTTATTGTTGTAGGCAGCCTCGTCATCATATACGCAATTTGAAATAATATAATCGTTGACATACTTTTCACGCTCATACTCCGAAGAATACATAGTTGCGTTGTTTACAAAGTTGTTGAGCGCCTCGTTAAATTTTTCTTTTTGTGTTTCAAGCGTTGTGCCTGAAGAAATATAGAAAAGTTCTACATATGTTGAACCGTCGTAATCGTAGTAAGAAAATGTGTTTTTTATCCAGAATATATCGGGGTGGTCGTTTTTAAAAGCTATTATTGCCTCGTAAATATCTTTTTGCGTAAGCGTGCCCGTACATTGTATTTCTGCGGGAACGGGTTTTTGACATTCGTTTTCAATTTGTGCGTAAAGATTTTTAATGTGTTCGTTTGTTATTGCCGAATAGCTGTACGATGTTTGCTTCGGCTCCGGTATCTCTGACAAAAGCGCTTCACTTTCGCTTGTCGGCTTAAAATCAGAATTGTCGAAAATCTTAAATTTAAGAGAACAGCCGGCAATTGAAAAACATAGCGCCAAAGGCAAAGCAGCCGCAAGTGCTTTCTTTGCAACAGTCTGTATTTTATGGATGTTCAAAAAATCATCTCATTACATATAATATATCATTTATAATTTTACTTTATTTTGGCTTTATAGTCAATTCAAAATTTATTTTTTGAAAAATTGTTGCAATTAGTGCAACTTTTAGGATTTTTTTATGCATAGTTGGAGGTGAATAATTTGATTATTTTTAACAAAGAAAAGTACGAGGGTATTGCCGCAGAAGATAATGCGGGGATTGTGGGCGAAAACCTTGTGAGTAAAGTTGAATTTACAGTGAATGATTTTGTCGGCAAAAATACGATTGCCGCAATTCATTTAAGATTTAAAGACGGCAGTGTAAACACGGTTGCACCGCAAACCGTAAAAACTGTTAACAACAGCACATATATAATGTGGAAAATCGGGAAAAACGATATTTTCTGTCACGGCTGGGTTGAGATTCAGCTTGAATTAAGAGAGGAGGAAACCACTTTGCAGACTGATATTGTAAGATTGTTTGCGGGAGAATCCATACCGATTGAGGACAAGGGATTCACCAATCCAAACAGCGAAACGCTTGCATTGAGAGATGAGGCAAAAAAATGTTGGAATAAAATTGCAGAGCAAAATAAGCAGATTGAAAACAATATAAAAGTTATTGCCGACAGCGACATTACTCTTAAAGAAGAAAAAGCAAATAAGGTTACGCTTAAGGCCGATGTTACGGAAGAAAGCTATCCGAGTGTTGCATATCTTGAAAACTATTATTATGATTATGATGATGTTGATGATGAGATACAAAACCTTAAAAGCAGTGTCGACACAAAGCTCAATTTAAAAGCGGATAAGGCGGATACTCTTGCCGGTTACGGAATTACCGATGCTTACGACAAAACATATATAAATAGATCGTTAAACAATAAACTTAACAAAATGCCGTTTGATACCGTGCCTGCGGCAAACAGCCCAAATTATGTTACAAGCGGCACTGTGTATAACAGTGTTAATTCGCTTAGGCAGACCGTTGTGCAGAACAAAGCCGATATAGAAAAATCGCTTGCAAACAAATATGATGCGGCGAATAACGAAATCGGTTCGGGAGAATTATCTCCGGCGCAGACAATTTATGAGGGCAGTGAGGGAAACTTCGTTTACGCAAAGAACGGCGACGCAGTTACTGTGTCTGTAAATATTACAAGTATGTTGGCGGATAAAAACTATTTGCAAATGTCGGGTTTGCCGTTCCCGTCAAAAGCAGAAAGTAGACTTGCAAGTATTGCCGTATATTCTACAAAGAATAACTTGCGTAATGTGAGAATAGACGGTTCGTGGATTTACATAAGTGCACCGTCCGATAAATTTGTTGAAGATGAAAAAATGAATTTTGTTGTTACATATATTATTCGCAGATAGGAGGATTAAAATGGAGGTTACAGAAAAAATTACGCTTGATATGCTTACAAAAGAGGGAGTGAGCGTGTTAAGACAGAAATTTATAAACATTAACGATGTTGAGGTACAGGTTGGTGAAAATGTCCGCAATGCTTTTACAAACTGTGAAGATGACAGAAAAATTTTAAAAGAACAGCTTTCGGAAGATTACTACAACGCAGTTATGGCAGTCTGGGGACTTTAAACATCACAAAAGCGCAATCGTGTTGCAGACGATTGCGCTTGCTTTTTTTGTTTGAGTGATTTTGTTTAGCAGGTATGCATAGTATAATTTTACAAACATTTTCCAATAACGGCAATTGCGTTTGAACGACAGATTTCTTGTGCATTTTCCCGCAGATTTGCGGCAAAAATATTATCGCCGCACCGTACACCGTATTCGTGCAAAATACGCTTAAATCTTTTTGGTATTGCCGGATAATCAAAAATAAGGTAGTAAACTCCGTCTTTTTCATAGGCAGAATTTTTGTTGCAGCACACATTCTGTTTGTAAAGCAACTGAATTACATCAAGAAAATTCTTGCTGTTGCCCACATCGTAGCAGCTGCATTTTTTACCGTTTTGCAGTCTGTATTTTTTCCTGTTTTTATCCTCAACCGTCAGCAGCAGCATACAACCGTCAACAGTCGGAAGCGCCTCCACAATCATTCGTTTATCTTTTATTTCTATATCTGTTTTAAAACAGGCTATCTGCAAAATTCGCATAAGTATCTTTCTGGAATGGCTGTCATACAGGCTTAAAGTATCATAATCAAGCGAAAAATCTCGCATATCTTCATCGCAGAGAGTTATCAGTATTTTATTGCTTTTTATTTTATCAATCGTCAAAAAATCTCCCTCCTCACATTGTGCTTTGCCGCAAAATTATTCTTATATATATTATGATGAAATGCCGTTTCCTGCAAGTAATTATTTTTGGAAATATACCAAGCAAATTATAGTAATATTTTTGTTAAAACGCATAATATGCTTGTCAAAAATCCTCAATAATGTTACTATGTTATTGTAATAATAAAAATTAACAAAAGAAAGGATGCTTTCTATGCCACAATGGCTCAACGATTCGGTTTTCTATGAAATTTACCCGCAAAGCTTTTATGACACCAACGGTGACGGTATCGGTGATATTAACGGTATCATCGAAAAACTCGACTATGTAAAAGGGCTCGGCTGTAACGCAATCTGGCTCAACCCCGTTTACGATTCACCGTTTATGGACGCAGGTTATGATGTTCGTGACTACAAAAAGGTTGCTCCACGCTACGGCACAAACGATGACCTCGTAAGACTTTTTGACGAGGCTCACAAAAAAGGAATGAAAATTCTCCTTGACCTCGTTCCCGGCCACACATCGGACACTCACCCTTGGTTTTTAGAGTCTAAAAAAGCTCAAAAGAGTGAGTATACAAACCGTTATATCTTTACAAAATCAGTATGGGACGCACCGCCGCAGTACAGAATGATGTGCGGTATCTGCGAGCGTGACGGTAACTATTTGGTAAACTATTTCAGCTCACAGCCTGCTCTCAACTACGGTTTTCACGAAATCACACATCCGGAGTGGCAGCTGCCGTGCGACCATCCGGACTGCCTTGCTACAGTAGAGGCAATCAAGGGCATTATGCGTTTCTGGCTTGATAAGGGCGCAGACGGTTTCAGAGTTGATATGGCAGACTCGCTCGTAAAGAACGATGATGAAAAGGTTGCGACAGCAAAAATCTGGCGTGGTATCCGTGAAATGCTCGACAAAGATTATCCTGAGGCTGCAATGGTAGCCGAATGGTGCAATCCCGAAAGAGCAATCAACAACGCAGGTTTCCATATGGACTTCTATCTTGACCACCACGGCAACGGTTACAGCAGACTTTTCCGTTACGGTGATGATGACGGCAATAAGGGTATTTTTAATCCAAACGGCAAGGGCGATATTAAGAACTTTACAGACGAATATCTCCCTGCTTATGAGCTTTCAAAGAATAACGGCTACATCAGTTTTATGACAAATAACCATGATATGCCGAGAATGACACACTACTTTGGTATGGATGCAATTAAACTTGCGTATGCAATGATTTTCACTATGCCGGGTGTTCCGTTCCTTTACTACGGTGACGAAATCGGTATGAAATATCAGGAAAACCTTGTAAGCAAAGAGGGCGGTTTCAGCCGTACAGGTTCGCGTACACCAATGCAGTGGAACAGCGGTAAAAACCTCGGCTTTTCTGCAAGCGATACACCTTACCTCCCTGTTGATACTGACGAAAATGCACCGACTGTTGAAAATCAGCAGAACAACCCTGACAGTATTTATAAGGTTGTTACAGACATTATTGCCATTCGTCACGCAAACGATGACCTTCACGGCAACGGTGATTTTGAAATGATTTTCGAGCCGGGTAAATTCCCGTTCGGATATAAGAGAGGCAAGTTTGTAATGCTCTTTAACCCACTCGGCAAAGACAGCGAAATCGAAATCAATGCTAAGGGCGCTAAAAAAGTATATGAAATCGGTACAACAGAGGTTGCTGACAATAAGGTAAAAATGTCGGCACAGAGTTTTGCTATGCTTGAATTTTAATAGATTTATTTAAAAGTTACGGCGGCAATCCTATTCGGATTACCGCCGTTTTTGTTGATGATTATTTGTCAAAGTCGGAGTAAATTATAGTTTAGCAAATTGCTTAAAGTTATCCCAATATTTAGAATAGAACATTGTTAATTAGACTGTCCGGCTTGAATTAAAATTTATGCATTAACATCTGCATATTTTAATGTCATATTAACGCAAAACTTATTGTCGACATCAACAGCTTCAAAATATCCGCCATAAACCTCTGCCATATTTCTCATTGAACGCAGTCCAATTCTTCCGCCTTTATGTTTTGTGGACTCATAGCCTCGGTCACTTTTCTTTAAATCTCCGCAAAAATTATTCGTTGCAGCAATATAAATATAGTCGCCCTTATAGTCGATTGACAAATCAAAATATTTTCTGCCCTCGCTTATTGTTTTGCATGCGGAAATTGCATTTTCACTTAAGTTTCCTAAAATACCGCAGAAGTCAACTTCGGGTATTTCGGATTTAGGAGGCATATTTATTTTCCAAGTAATATCTATTTCATTGTCAATTGCGCTTTGGCGATAATAATTCAGCACTGCGTTTATAGCGTTACTGCTGCATAATCTTACGGGAGCAGTAATATTAAGTGCCTGATAGTACTTGCAAAGGTATTTTCTCAATGAGTCCAAATCGCCCTCGTCAAGCAAACACTGTGCAAGATGTACCGAGTGTTTTAAATCGTGTCTGGCTTTTGTGGTTTGATTAATATATGTTTGCAGAGATTCGTTATAGCTTGTCTGTATTTCAAGCATAAAGTTCTGTTCTTCAAGCTTGGTCTTTTCAATTGTAGTTTTACTGAATATGTAAAACAGCGCAAATACCAATATATACAGCAAAAATATAATACTGTTAATCATTAACGCCTTTATGCCAACCATTCCCACACGCAAATTCAAATATGTGATCGGTATGGAGTAAATATTTAACAGAGTTACAATAATCGGTAAAACCATAAATGAATACCAAAGCTTTTTATATTTAATGTTATCTATCATCCAGGAATAATATTTCAGCATAGGATACGCAAGTATTGCCATAAAGAACAAACTTATTCCCATAAACAGCAAATCAAACGAAAAACTTATTCCGTAATCCATTTCCGGCTTATAAAACGATTCAATTTCATAAGTAAACAGTGAGAAAGTCGAAAACAGACATATAACGCTCAAAAACACAAACAGAGTTTTGGCAAAATCTGTTTTTACCGTATACCGTAACAGTAAAAAGCAGATTATCATATCGGGCATAAGCATCGTGTTTATCGTACGAATGTTAAAAAGTACCGTTATTAAAGAAGATACCGTTGCAATAATTACAAAAGCCCCCGCCAAAAGCAAAGCAATTTTTTTAACCGAAAATTTAAGCTGATTTTTCATCGGCAAATAACACATTATACTTGCGGGAATGATTATAGAAAAAGAAAAAAGTCCCTTTAAAAATGACCCGACCCCCAAAAGTTAGACCTAAAAAATCTAACTTTGGAGGTCGGTATTTTTATGTCAAAATACAGTTATGAATTCAAGAAGAAGGTAGTAATGGACTA